>JAUWIR010000499.1 GCA_030605265.1 Pseudomonadota bacterium
TACCAGTTGACAAATAAAGGCAAATCATAACACTTTATAGAATGTTTTTCACATCCAAGGGGGTTGGTGTTTCCAATATCGCAAAGATCTTCCTCTGATGTTTACCCCATAATTGAAATAGGATACCCAAAATGCTTAATTAGGTGAATATTGTATCTCTAAATGTAATCATATACTTTATAAATACGAAAGTTGTCGATACCATTTTTTAATAATAACAAACTATTACTGCATACCAACTTCCATTTGCGGAGATAGGGTTATTATGTATAATATAAGGGAACATCCCAAACCTGCAACTGATAATAATTGGCCATTTCAAAGTAGTTTGGTTGGAAATAATCTGTCGTATATCCGCCCAAATCGATATACTGATAAAACCTGTAGGGATCATCCCAGTACAAACCTGATTTTTAAGATGGTTTTTTCTCCCTAGTAAAACAATAAGTATAACAAAATCATATTCAATTTTTTTTAACTTACCCCGTGTAAACCTCTGGGAAAGCCATATTTTCTACAAGTATTACTCTTACAACAAGCAAGAGCCAGGGTTTCAAACACCTCCTCAGAAACAATTTTGGGTTTTTCATAAACTTTCTTTACTTTATTCTGACCAATAGGCTCGCTATTCCTTTTTTGCTCCATAGATAATCTCCTAGAGACAGGATTGACAAAGCGTAACAGAATTTTTCTTCTTTCATATCCTGTCTAATCCGGCCAAATTTCCTCACAGCATCCTCCGGCATGTTTAACCAACCCATCTTTTTCAAATTCTTATAAACAGCTGGAAAAACATCATGGGAAAGAGAAAGGTCAATCACTCTTTCCCAATCAATTTGCCCTTTCCGTTTCAATCTCTCACACCACCAATCAATATCTTCTGTACCTACCCCTGGTACTGCAAAGCGCAAAACTATTTGTTCTTCAAAATTTATTTTACTTTTAACGGCTTTCCTATTTCAACAATTTTTTCAATATTAAACTTTATATTTTTCTTCCTGTATTCTGAATCTATTTCATATTGAGGAGTGTACTCCGGCACAATCTCTTTTAATTTATCACGTATGCCTTTATGATCATGTTGATCTGCCAGTAATATCAATTCATTGATCTTTTTCTCTAAATCACTGTAAGACAGCCCCCCTAATCCATTACTTCTCAGCGCCATGATTTTATCATGAGGAGTGGTAACAATTCCTTCATCCTCTGTAATTAACTCCTCGTAAAGCTTCTCACCCGGCCTTAGGCCTATAAACTTAATTTGGATATCCTCATCAGGACGATACCCGGATAACCTTATCAAATCCCTTGCCATATCCACTATCTTGACAGGTTCTCCCATTTCAAGAATATATATATCTCCCCCTTCCCCTATTGCCCCAGTCTGCAATACAAGCTGCACTGCTTCATTAATGGTCATGAAATAACGAATAATTTCCGGATGAGTAACAGTCACAGGCCCCCCATGTTCTATCTGCTTTTTAAAAAGAGGAATCACACTCCCGGCGCTCCCGATAACATTCCCAAAACGAACAGCCATAATTTTAATTTGTTTGATCATATCCCGGCCTCCTGTGGTCAGGATTTCTTTATATTTCAGTTGTAAAATAATTTCTGCAACTCTTTTACTGGCCCCCATTATATTAGTTGGCCGCACCGCCTTGTCTGTAGAAATTAAAACAAATCTCTTAACCCCGGCAGCCAAGGACATTTCCAGAAGATTCTTCGTTCCAAAAATGTTATTATTGACAGCTTCGCAGGCATATATTTCCATCATAGGCACATGTTTATAGGCTGCTGCATGAAAAACCACTTGCGGATTGTATCTTTCAAAAACTTTTTCCAGTCTATTTCGACTTGTTATTTAGCCTAAAACGGGTGCTACAGCCTGTGCAGGGAAAAGCCTCGTCAGCTCCATTTCAATATCATATAAATTGCTTTCAGCCTGATCCAGGATAACCAATTTTTCAGGTTCAAATCTGCCCATCTGCCGACAAAATTCAGAACCAATGGACCCACCAGCCCCTGTTATTAAAACGCACTGCCCTTTTAAATACTCCCCAATTTGATCTAAATCCAATTTCACCTGGCTTCTCCCCAAGAGGTCGGAATAAGATATATCCCGGATATTGGCTAAACTGACCTTGCCATCTATTAATTCACCTATACTGGGAATGGTCTTGCATTTTACTCCTGTTTTCCGGCAAAGATTTACAATCCTGCGCATTTCCTCCCCGGATATAGATGGAATAGTAATAATAATTTCATCAAAATTCAGCTCCTTTTCCCTCGAAGTAACTGCATCTATAGTATCTAATACTTGCACCCCATGAATGTAACGATGCATTTTTCTTGGATCATCATCAAGAAAACCAGTCACCTCATAATTAAGCAAATTTTTGTTACTATTAATCTCTCTAAGAGTTTTCTCTCCTGCATCTCCAGCTCCGACAATCAAAACCTTTTTTCTTTTGTTAAAACCGTTTTTATTATTTCTCCAGGGCGTAACTTCTTTTTTCATATAGGCAAAGATAAGCCTTATACCCACCCTGACACCACTAATCAGAAAAATAGTGAGAAGACAATCTATAAAAAATACGGAACGAGGATACCCAATAAACCTATGAATACTTAATATAAAAACAATAATACAGGCGGAACTGATAAAAGAGGCTTTAATGATATTTTCCAGGTCCTTTATACTTGTATAACGCCACATGCCCTTATAGAGACCAAAGTAATAAAAAATCATTACTTTTAACAAAATAACAGGAAGCGTATTTCTAAAATTCAGATACTCAGAATAGGGAACTTTAAAGTCGAAACGAAGTAAATATGAACTCGCATAGGAGAGGTACCCTTTTCAGCCATTTTTTCAATAAACTCGTTCCTATCGATTTTTAAATACTCTAATTCCAACTGAATTACATAAAGATGCCAGGAGTGCTTGTCGCGTGGATTTACAACAAAAGGAGTCTTCAGAGGTAAATTTAAAAATGCCTCAGTATATCGCCGGGCAATTTCTTCTCTTCGTTTCTGAAACTTATCTATTTTTTTAAGCTGATGGATACCTATGGCAGCCATGATATCCGCCATATTGTACTTAAACCCGGGAGCCACCACCTCATAATACCAATTTGGCTTATCAATGGTGTAACGGTCCCAAATGTCACGATTAATTCCATGAAGCCTCATCGTCTTTATGCGTTTGGCCACATCTTCTGAGGAGGTAACTACCATTCCGCCCTCTCCTGTGGCCAACGTCTTGGTAGCATAAAAACTAAACACTCCGGCATCGCCAATAGCCCCCATCATTTGCTCACGATAAGTCGCCGGCAGCGCATGAGCGGCATCCTCAATCACCTTTAACCCATAGCTATATGCCAGTTCCAAAATCTTCCCCATGTCACATGATTGCCCACCAAAATGTACCGGCAAAATCGCCTTACTTCTCTCAGAAATAACCCTCTCAATTTTCTCGGGATTTATATTAATAGTCCTGGGATCAATATCTACAAAAACCGGCTCAGCCCCCAAATAACGAATTACTTCTGCAGAAGCAGTAAAAGTGTAAGGCGTGGTAATCACCTCATCCCCGGGGCCAACCCCAACAGCTTCCAAAGCAAGATGAAGCCCGGCTGTAGCTGAATTCACCGCCAGGGCATAAGGAACATTAAGATAGGAAGCAAAATCTTTTTCAAATCGTGCCACCTTCGGCCCGGTAGTGATCCACCCAGATCGCAGAGTGTCCACCCAATGGCATTCAGTTAAGAAACTTACCCATTCAGTTAAGGGATTACTAAAAATACAATTAGTTAGCTAATACAGGTCGATCCCCTCGACCTGTTCCATTTTTTTATTGGCTTCATTGATTTTCTCAA
>JAUWIR010000461.1 GCA_030605265.1 Pseudomonadota bacterium
ATTTTTTCAGCTGTTTCAGCCGCAAAATGAATTTCCTTGATTATTTCCGCCCTGCTCAGGAGACTTCTTTTCACCAGAAGGCTTAACAACTCCTTTTTAACAGAACTAAAACCTATATAATCGTCAATCATACCTCTCATTTTCATTTTATAATCCTTTAGTAGTTCATCCAAAGGAGTATGGAATAGATCTGATAAAATCGATTGGATTTCCCACATGCTGCCGCCTACAGTATTCCATATTTTTTGGGCCTGTTCTTTGGAGAGGGTATATTCTTTGATTTTAGAATATTTTTCAAGATGAAGCAACCACTCAAAGGTATCTTCATAGGACAGATAGTTGACTTCAAAGAATTTAGAGCATTTTTTCAGCCTGCTGTCATTATAAGTCGTATCGATAAAATAGCCGTCTGAAGAGGCAATAATCACGTGGGCTAGATGGCTTTCTTTCGTCATGGCCACAAAGAAATTGAAAAGCTCTTTAATAAGCTCCCTTTGTCCGTTCAGGTAAATATTTTCCAGGGCCTGAAGCTCATCAATAATTATTATAGGTTTAATTCCTTTTTGTACCAATTTCTGTAGTTCTTTTTCCATAATAACAAAGGGATCAAGTTGCCCGGATTCCATTCCCTTTAAGGTCTCTACCCGAACCTTAAAGATCTTGACATCATACTCCCGGATTTCCTTTACGTCACCTTTGGCTTGATTATAGTCCAAGCCAAAGAATAGTTTTAAGAAATTCTTGTAATTTACGATAAGTACTTTTCGTAAATTTAAAAATTTGGTATCTATTTTGCTCTTTTCAGATAAAAGATTAAGGAAGTGATAGAGAAGGGTTGTTTTGCCGGAGGATTTTGGGCCATGGATAAAAAGGATTTCAGAGGGGCGCTTGTCAATAAAATCTGATAGGCCTTGGAGTTCTTTTTCTCTATTTATAAAAGCCGGTTCTTGTTTATATTCCATAGTTAAGACATCCGGTAAAAACAGATGATAAGCAATAAATACAGCTGATGGCTGTTAAGCTGTTGAGCTGATAAGCAAATACAACTAATAAAGACAGCAATAAATACAGCTGATAAGCAATAAAGGCAGTTTTATTTTTTTTACCATGAAGATTTATAATAAAAAACTTTTTAAGCCTTTTTTAGGCGGGTTACATAATGGTTGGGGGCAGGATTTTGATTATCAGTTTTCATCAAAATATATCTGTATCCCAGGTTCCACGCTTTTGCCTTGAGGATAAAAAACAGCCCGGGTTGGATCGTAGTAGAGGATGTTGTTTCTGACCATATCCTGTAAAAGGGATTCGTGATGTTCAATCTCCTTGACATCCTCGAAACTTATTACCGTTTTATTATTAACTATTTTAAAGACTGCCTTTTTGTCTTTATTAGTTCTGGTATAATCAACAATCAGCCCCTTCATGGAAGTCTTATAAGTTTCAAGGACCTGTTCAAGGGGCATATGAAACAAATCTGATAAAATCGATTGAATTTCCCACATGCTGCCGCCCACTGTATCCCAAATTTTTTGGGCCTGTTCTTTGGTGAGGGTATATTCTTTAATTTTGGAATATTTCTCTAAATGAAGCAGCCATTCCAGGGTGTCTTCACGAGTCAAATAATCGACTTCAAAAAATTTAGAGCATTTTTTGAGCTTACTGTCATTATAGATTGTATCGACGAAATAGCCGTCTGAAGAGGCGATAATCACGTGGGCCAGGTGGCTTTCTTTAGTCATGGCCACAAAAAAATTGAAAAGCTCTTTGATAAGCTCCCTTTGACCGTTCATGTAAATATTTTCAAGGGCCTGAAGCTCATCAATAATAATAATAATAGGTTTAATTCCTTTTGTAACCAATTTTTGAAGTTCTTTTTTCATAATAACAAAGGGGTCAAGTTGGCCGGATTCCATTCCTTTTAAGGTCTCCACCCGAACCTTAAAGACCTTTATATCATACTCCCGGATTTCCTTTACATCATCTTTAGCCTGATTATAGTCCAGGCCAAAGAATAGTTTTAAGAAATCCTTATAGCTTACGATAAGTATTTCTCGTAGATTTAAAAATTTGGTATCTATTTTGCTCTTTTCAGATAAAAGTTTAAGGAAGTGATAGAGCAGGGTTGTTTTTCCGGAGGATTTCGGGCCGTGGATAAACAGGATTTCCGAAGGGCGCTTATCTATAAAATCTGCCAGGGTCTGGAGTTCTTTTTCTCTATTTATAAAAGCTGGTTCTTGTTTATATTCCATAATAAATACAGTGAGGTAATTTAATAACGAATTGTATTCACTGGTGTTCATAGCCTACACGGGTCATAGCAGTTGGCTATTTGAAAAAATTATTTTCCCCAAAACAAATTTTTCAATTTTATTCACTGCCTCAATAGCCTCTTCCGCCTCCCCTTTGCCAATACTCTCAAAAGGGAGGTCGCCCGGATAGCGTGCTTCAGTAATATATTCATTGAGTAAACCACATTCTTCCCTCAGGTTTTGAAATTTCGCTTCAAAGTCCATAAAAAAAGCTAATAGATCTTGAAAGTCGTGAATTTTTTTAAGCTCCCATCCATTCCATATCAAGAAAGCTTTTAAGAATTTTTCGGCGCTTCCCTGACATAGAAAACATATTGTATGATATGGGGCATCCTCTTCTTTCATTCCTGTACAGGCAAAAGAAAAATTTTCTTGGGCAAATCGTAACCATGTTTTAACCAGATTAATTTCTTCTTCATTTTTTTTCATAAACCACTTTCCCATCTTTAAAAATGTGATGAAGGTAGAGTGGATTTTTAGCCCTAAAGTTCCATTCCACTTCTTCCGGCTTACGCACGAGAAGATCCACTGGAAATCGCCGCCCCCAAAGCAAAGCCTCGACTTTTCGTCTCACTATACGGCTTGATTCTTCGCTCTCTTTAATAATAAATAGATCTAGATCACTGTCCTGGTTAAAATTACCTTTGGCATATGAGCCAAATAAAATGATTTTTTCCGGTTTTATTTCTTGAACAATCTTTTCGATTATATAATTTATTAATTCCGGGGTAATTTTTTCTGTATTTAATCGCAGATCTATAGACATATTTGTTACATTCCTCTTTTAAAAAAGGGTAAAATGATCATACCAATAAAGTTAATAGATCCTTTAAAGCAGTGTGGGGGTATCCGCTTTGCATTTTTGATTTCAACCCATTTGACTCTAAAATTTTATATATATTTTATTATCAAATGAATTTGCTTTCTTCTTATTGACTCGGAAAAAATCTATTATTATTCCATTTTCCATCGTGCGTTCTCAAACTCTTTATGCTATCTTTACCCCATGGAACTTAATGTTAAATACCGTGGCCGTATCGCTACCACCGAGGATGTGGCTCTTATTAAAGAGCTTATTGAAGAAAATCCAAACATTAGCCGCTGGGCGCTCTCTAAAAAACTTTGCCAAGCATGGAATTGGCGGCAAGCTAATGGGCACCTTCGAGATATGATCTGCAGAAGTTTTCTTCTTCGCCTTGAAGAGGCCGGCTATATCCAACTTCCTCCAAGAAAAATTCCCTCTCCTTTTGTCAGAAAAAAACCTTCTATAATAGATTTTGATCAAAGCCCCATTAATGCCTCTTTGTCTAATATTAAACCTCTTCAAATACTGCAAGTCCGCCGTACTCCCTTTGAAAAAATATATAACAGCCTTATTCAACAATTTCATTACCTAAAATATACTCAACCTGTTGGAGAACATCTCAAACATATTGTCTTCTCAAATAAAAAACCTATTGCCTGTTTTGCTTTCTCTTCAGCTCCTCGCCATATTGGTTGCAGGGATAAATTTATCGGCTGGTCGCCTTTGGCTCGAAAAAAGAACCTCCATCTTATTGCCTATAATACCATGTTCCTTATCTTGCCCTGGGTCCACGTTCCATATCTTGCTTCCTACCTTTTGAGCTGTATCGCCAAGCTTCTTCCCAAAGATTGGCAAAGGATTTATAACCATCCGGTCTATTTTCTTGAAACCTTTGTCGATACCGAACGTTTTCAAGGCACCTGTTACCAAGCTGCTAATTGGATCTGCCTTGGTAAGACCACTGGCCGAGGTAAAAATGACCAAACCAACAAACCCAATCGGTCCATTAAGGCAGTGTGGGGATATCCTTTGTGTAAAGATTTTCGAAAGTTGCTGCAATATGAATAGTTTCGGAATTTAGAGGAAAAAAT
>JAUWIR010000615.1 GCA_030605265.1 Pseudomonadota bacterium
AATCCACAAGCACGGCTACTAATATATTCTCTTTAAGAAGAATTAATAAAAAAAGAGAAAACAAGATAAAAATTTTTTATTAATTTTGTATATAGCCGAAAATAGACTTGACACTTCACATAACAGAACATGAAGAGCATGAAGATTTTTTTATTCCTTCATTTCCTTCATGCCAAAACTAATTGAGCATCATATTAGATAAATTTTCTAATTTACTAATATGATTTTTTAATTTATTCATTAATTCTACTAAGTTTTCAGGGGTGAGGGTAAAACCAAATTCTTGCATTATCTTAAGTTGTTCTGAGTCAAGACATTGTTCTATTTTGGGTTTTGATTCACAAATAAAAGTAGAATATCCTAATTCGTGGCACATGAGATCAGCAAGAAAAATGAGGGCAATATGCATTTTATTATGGGGGGCATTTTCCGGATGGTGGTGAAAAATTACCATATCCCTCAGTTGATCCGGAAATTTCCATTTTTTCAATAAATTTCCTGCAATGAGAGCATGATCAAAAGATAATACTTCCCGCTCGGCAAATTCGATACTAAGAGATTCCTGCTCAACTAATTCTAATATTTTAGCAAATTCTTTAGGAAAATATCGATCGATGATAACCTTGCCAATATCATGAATTAATCCTCCTACGAAAAGCTCTGCTTCCAACTCTTTATCCTTAATAAACATATCCGCCAAAATTCGTGTTCCAAAACCACAAAGCATTGAATGGTTCCAGGAGCGAAGACGGTTATAATAAGCTCCCCCTTTTTTCAGATAAATTGACTCAAAAACCGACATGGCCATAGCTATAGATCTCACTTCATCAAATCCCAAAATCACTATTGCCCGATCAATGCTCTTTACTTGTTGGGTAAAACCATAAAAGGAAGAATTAGCCATTTTTAAGACTTTCGTGGCTATGGCTTGATCCG
This sequence comes from Pseudomonadota bacterium, assembly GCA_030605265.1. GTDB lineage: Bacteria > SZUA-182 > SZUA-182 > DTGQ01 > DTGQ01 > JAUWIR01. The sequence goes on from JAUWIR010000615.1 coordinate 937, forward strand.
CATAAATGAGGCGACTTAAGTCCTTTAGAGAACTTTTCTCGGATGAGGTAATCTGCAAAATTTCACCTAAAATAGCTGAAATCGTAGGAATATCTTCAATTTTTGCAATAGCTTCATCAATATTCATCGATTATATCCGAAGTCCCCTGAGAATAATCTTTTCTTTCCAATCGATGTTTCTTTATTTTATAATTGATAACTCGACTGCTTATCCCCAGTAATTTTGCTGCCTCCTTTTGAATCCAACCACTTGTTTTTAAGGCTTGTAAAATTACCTGTTTTTCGATTATTCTTAAATTCAATGCCTTTGAAGACGGCAGGCTGATGGAAAATCCCTTTTGGTTATCTTGCGATTGCCCTACCTTTAGCACTTGATTTGTTTTTAAGGCCTGAGGAATAAGAAGATCTTCCGGTAATAAATATTCTTTATCAGCTATCAATATGGCCCTCTCAATAACATTTTCCAATTCTCTAATATTACCGGGCCAAGAATAATCTTCTAATATACTCAAACAATCAGGATGAAAGCCCTTAAGATCGATCTCTCCTTTTTTCTTATATTTATTGAAAAAAAACATAGTCAGGGGCATTACATCCTCTTTTCTTTCCCGCAAAGGAGGAATATTAATCGGAATAACACTTAAACGATAAAAAAGGTCTTGACGAAATCTCCTTTCCCTGACCTCTTCTTCTAAATTCCTATTTGTTGCGGCAACTACTCTTACATCAACTTTAATTGTTTTGCTGCTGCCGACTCTTTCAAATTCTTGGTTCTCCAAAACCCGTAATACCTTTGCCTGAACTGATAAACTCATCTCTCCAATTTCATCAAGGAAAAGTGTGCCGCAATTTGCCTGCTCAAAACGACCAATTCGTAAATTGTGAGCCCCCGTAAAAGAACCTTTTTCATGGCCAAAAAGCTCGCTTTCCAAAAGATTTTCATTTAAAGCAGCACAATTAACAGCCACAAAATTTTCTCTACACCGTTTACTATTATAATGAAGAGCTGCAGCGATTAATTCTTTTCCTGTTCCTGTTTCTCCTTGAATAAGAATTATTGAATCACTCTTGGCAATCTTTTTCACCAGCAAGAGGACCTTTTGAAACTTATCACTAACTCCTACAATATTATCAAACCGAAAAATATACTTTTGTTTATGGGTTAAATAACGAATACGATGATTCAACTTAATATGATCAATAATAGCATTTACCCTATTTTTCAATGCGTCCAGGGCAAATTCTCCTTCTACAATATTCCAGGTATAAGGTTTTATTATATCTTTGTAATCTTCAAGCTTTGTTTGATTTAAATTTAATATAATGGGCATATTTTCATCAATCATCATGGCCAGTTCGAGTATTTTGTAACATTCATTTTCCGGTAGAGTATCACTAATAATGATTAAATGAAATTGTTCACCTTTTATTCTTTGAATTGCATTATTATTACTGTGAGATAATACAATTTTTTTCTCATTATTATTAATAATTTTGGCTACTTGATTTGCATAAGAAACATTTTTGTCAATTAATAAAATCTTCCACATTAATTGATCTCACAATTAGGTTTATTAAAAGTTAGTCTGATAATAGTGATAAATAATTGTAAAAAATTTGATAACTTTGAGTTAAAAATACATTAAACTTACATCGACCTATGTATTAACTATCGGAATGACAGGGCTTTCTCATCAAAGGTTAACAATAAGGGAAAAATTGGATAAAAAAATCCAACCTGTGCAATTAGATTTTTAGATGCTATCACCGGTAAAGAATGGTCCCACCCACCGCCGGAAATGAAACCCATTTAATCGGTGTTTCAAAAAAATCGAGCACCTGTTTTGAGACCCACCAAATACTAAATTTTTCGCCAAGGGCGAGGCAGATCAGAAC
>JAUWIR010000322.1 GCA_030605265.1 Pseudomonadota bacterium
AGAATTGGCCGAATTCTTTTACTTTTTGCCGAAAGGCTATAATGCATTGCCTGATAAATACTAGAGGGAGAAATATCTTCCTCAGGAAGATGCTGTTCCAGCCATTCTTCGATAAATTTTTTCTTTTCTTGTAAATATAATTTAATATTCAATGGAAAAATTATTTATCTTCTTTTCGTTCTTCATCATTTAACAGCTTATATTCAATACTATCAACTAAGGCCTGCCAGCTGGCTTCAATAATATTTTCAGAAACACCAACAGTTCCCCATTTATTATGATTATCTGCCGACTCAATAAGGACGCGGGTCTTGGCGGCTGTTCCCTTTTTGTCATTAAGAATACGGACCTTATAATCAATAAGCTTTACCTCCTTTAAACTTGGATACGAATCAATTAAGGCTTTGCGAACAGCTTTATCCAAGGCATTCACCGGCCCATCCCCTAAGGCGGCCGTGTGTTTTAATTCACCATTTACCTTTATTCTTACAGTAGCTTCTGAAAGAGGTACCTTGTCCCCTACTCGTTTTTCCACAATAACCCGAAATCCTACCAGATCAAAAAAGGATTTGTGTGTTCCGATGGCCTTTTTCATTAAAAGTTCAAAGGAGCCTTCAGCTGCTTCAAATTGAAAACCGAGGTTCTCAAGCTTTTTTAATTCTTTCAGAAGGTTGGAAACTTCAGGAGTTTCCTTATTGAGGTCTACACCATATTCTATGGCTTTGTAAAGTAAATTACTCCTTCCTGATTGCTCGGAAACCAATACCCTCTGGCTGTTCCCTACTAATTCAGGTTTAATGTGCTCATAAGTAAAGGAATTTTTCCGAATGGCGCTAACATGAATACCTCCTTTATGAGCAAAAGCTGAATCCCCCACATAGGGTTGATGACCCCATGATTTTAGATTGGCAATTTCATTCACGAACCTGGAAACATTAACTAATCCCTTAAGTTGTTCGTCAGAGATGCATTCTTTTTTTAGTTTCAGCTTAATATTCGGAATGATAGAGCATAAATTAGCATTCCCACACCGCTCGCCTATGCCGTTAATGGTGCCTTGTACATGATTCAGCCCCATCTGGACCGCCATTAAACTGTTAGCTACTGCTGTTTCAGAATCATTATGCGCATGAATACCTAAAGGGATGGTGATAATTTTTTGTACCTTCTGAATTATGGGGGTAATCTCGAAAGGAAGCGTGCCTCCATTTGTGTCACATAAAATGATACAGTTTGCTCCGGCTTCCTGAGCAATCTTTATTGTTTTAAGGGCATACTCTTGATTATTTTTATACCCGTCAAAGAAATGTTCTGCATCATAAAGCACCTCGTCAAGGTGTTTTTTTAAAAATTGAATTGAGTTGGCAATAATCTCCAAATTACGATCAAGAGAAATATTAAGAGCATCAGTTACATGCAAATCCCAACTTTTCCCAAAAATAGTAATAACATCAGGTTCAGCTTTGATTAGGGCCTGAAGGTTAGGGTCCCGGTCAACCGAATTTTTAGAATTATGGGTGCTGCCAAAGGCGGCAATTTTTGCATTCTTAAGAGGTATCTTCTTAATCTGTTGAAAAAATAAAATATCCTTTGGATTTGATCCCGGCCAGCCACCTTCAATATAGTGAACCCCTAATTCATCTAATTTTTGGGCAATCCGCAATTTATCTTCAACTAAAAGAGATACACCTTCTGCTTGTGTACCGTCACGAAGAGTAGTATCGTAAATATGGACAACATCTCCCATAATCTTTTCCCTATTTCCCTAATTCAAAAGTTTCGTGCAAAACCCGTACTCCCAGTTCGCTATATTTTGCTTCAATAGCACAAGATATGGCTATCTCGGACGTAGAAATCATTAGTATATTTATCCCGACCTTGGCCAGAGCATCAAACATTTTGGAGGCTATGCCGGTGTGACTTCGCATACCAAGCCCTACTACTGAAAGTTTGGCAATTTTATCATCACTTATAATATCTTTAATCCCCAATTCATTTGAGATTCTTTTAATCACCTTGATGGCCTTTTCACTTTCATTTTTAGGTACTGTAAAGGAAATATCGGTAATTCCCTGCTCACTGATATTTTGAATGATCATGTCCACCATAATATTTTCCCGGGAAATAATTGAAAAAATTCCGGCGGCAATACCAGGTTTATCCGGGACTCCGAGTATAGTAATTTTAGCCTCATTTTTGCTGCAGGTGACCCCCCTGACTTGAACACTTTCCATTTCGCTATCCTCCCCTGTGACTAGAGTTCCCTCCTCCTTACGAAAACTTGATCTTACATGTATATTGACATCATATTTTTTGGCATACTCTACAGATCTTGTTTGTAAAACTTTGGCACCCAGCCCGGCAAGCTCCAACATTTCATCATAGGAAATTTTAGAAATTTTTGCTGCTTCAGGAACAATATTGGGATCTGCAGTAAATACTCCATCAACGTCGGTATAAATTTCACAGACATCAGCACGTAAACTGGCAGCCAGAGCAACTCCGGAAAGATCAGAGCCTCCTCTTCCCAGGGTGGTAATTTCCCCTCTATCATCAATTCCTTGAAATCCAGCTACAATAATTATTTTCCCGCCATCAAGTTCTTGTAATATATTTTTACTTTCAATAGCTAAAATCTTTGCCTTCGTGTGATCGCTATTAGTAATGATCTTCACCTGATGCCCGGTCAATGATTTTGCTTCATGGCCCAACTCATGGATGGCCATAGCCAAAAGCGCAATAGAAACCTGTTCCCCGGTAGCCATGAGCATATCAAGCTCTCTTTCTTTGGGATTATTTGAAATTTGATGAGCAAGGTTAATCAGTCGATCAGTTTCACCGCTCATAGCTGATAGTACTACTACTACACTATTCCCTTGCTTTCGAGTTTCAACCACTCTTTCAGCAACTGCACGAATTCGCTCAATGCTGCCGACAGAAGTCCCCCCATACTTTTGAACTACCAGGGCCATTTATTCTCATCTCCTTTGTAAAAAATAATCCATCAGTTTATACCCTTCGGGAAAATATATGCCTTCTTGAGCATCATTTTCATTGAATTTTTTTATCTTCTTATCGGTTTTTCCTTGCCCAAAGGGCGGAAAAATGCCAAAAGGAACAGGCTCCGATGTATGAGTTCGAAGAGCAACAGGTGTATAATGATCCGGTAAAACCATAATTCTATAGGAGGTGAATTTTTGAGCAACATCATGCAGTACTCTCCCCACTATTTTTTCATCAAAATCCTCAACAGCTTGAATTTTACCCTTAAGATCTCCATTGTGCCCCGCCTCATCGGGTGCTTCTACATGGACATAAACAAAATTCTTTTCCTCAAGACTTCGGACGGCATAAGCAGCTTTGCCGGAATAGTTCGTATCTAAATATCCTGTAGCGCCAGGCACCTCAATTATGTCGAACCCAATATATCGTCCTATCCCTTTGAGAAGATCTACTGCTGAAATGATAGCCCCTTTCTTTTCATATTTCTCAAAAAAGGTGGGCATAGAAGGAGTTTTCCCTTGGCCCCAAAACCAAATTGAATTAGCGGGATTTTTCCCCTCTGCTTTTCTTTTTTTATTAATAGGGTGATTTTTCAGCGCCTCTTGGGATTTGTCTATGAGTTTTAATAATGTATCAGATCCCTCTCCATGGGGGAGGAATTTTTCTATTTGTTTTTTTGAGATATCATGAGGTGGTGTACAAAAAATTCGGTCTTTTCCCTTTTTCCAGACAAATAAATGTCGGTAGCTTGTACCGGTAAAAAATTGCATCCCCTCGGAACCTAACTCCTTTTGCAGATTTTCAATGAGGGGCCTGGCTTCTTCGGTTGATATATGCCCTGCGCTGAAATCCTCCATCATCCCGTGAGTTATAGTGACAAGATTACAACGAAAAGCAACATCCGAAAGATTCAATTCTACTCCAATATTGGCAGCCTCCAAAGGAGCCCGCCCTGTATAAAATTCCTCGGGATTGTAACCCAAGATGGAAAGATTGGCCACATCACTTCCGGGGGCCAGTTTTTCCGGAATTGTTCGAACAGTTCCCAAAATTCCCTGCTGGGCAATATAATCCATATTCGGAGTACGGGCCATTTCCAAAACTGTCCGATTATTTAAGATAGGAGAGGGATAATCGGCCATCCCGTCGCCGAGTAAAATTATAAATTTTGTCTCATTTTTTTTGTTTATATTTTTCATTATAATAAAGATATTAAAAATTATTTAATATTTAAACAAAAACCAGAAGAATAGTAATGGCAGCATTAAATCACAGGGGTAGGAGATTGTCAAGGATTTGATTCCATTCACATTAGCCTAGTTTTGACATATAATAGAAATAGCAAGAAATTAAAGGTAAATTGATGCATTGTATTGTCATGTGAAGAAAATAATGATAAGATTAAATGGTAATGGGAAAAAATAAAGAAAAAAAGATAATTGCTATTAATAAAAAAGCGAGGTATGAGTACTTTATTAAGGAAACTCTGGAGGCGGGAATTGTTCTTTTGGGCACGGAAGTCAAATCAATCCGTCAGGGGCGAATTAATTTGAAAGAAAGTTATGCAAAAGTGGAAGGAAATGAGGTGTTTTTGTTTAACTGTCATATCAGCCCTTATAACCATAGTTTTTTTCAAAATCATGAACCAACGCGAAAACGAAAACTATTGTTAAAAAAACGGGAAATTAAAAAATTTATCGGTAAATCTTTAGAAAAAGGAAATACTTTAATTCCTTTACAGGTTTACTTAGCTAAAAATCTTATTAAAATCGAACTTGGGTTAGGTCAAGGAAAAAAATTGTATGATAAGCGAGAAGTATTAAAATCCAAGGAAGAGCAAAGGTGGATTGACCGGGCTTTAAAAATCAAAAACCGTTAATTTTTCAAAAGGGGGCGACTGGATTCGACGGGGATAGTTGAGGTAAGAACTGCGTGCCGAGGTTCCTATTCTCTCGTTAAACAAATAGGGAAAACACAATTGCCAACACTGAATTGGCTCTGGCTGCCTAACTAACACTTAGCGTGGCCACGCTCACTTGCTTTGCTCCTATGGGAGCAAGAATGAGTGTCATATACATAGGATAGTTAATCTCTTGTGCCTAGGGGAGGTTAGTGAAAATTCACTGGGCTGGTAAATTTCTAAATCACGCCTATAAGATGAGAAATTTACGAGATTTTATTTTATAGGCTACGCATGTAGAGGTTCTCTACTGAATATCTTCGGACGGGGGTTCGATTCCCCCCGCCTCCACCATATATGTACCATTAAAATCAATTAACTGTCGATTTATTTCACCTCCTAAAATCGTCCCCAAACCGTCCCTATATTGTAAAATCCGTCCCTATTATTTTCTAATCAGACTCACCAAAAACAATCTAATTTTCTGTCAATTTGAATCATTTTTAGGAGGTTATTTGTATGCCTTCCCCATCCATAGGACAGGAGAAAAAATATGAACGAAGGAAGAAAGTGTAAGGCAATAATTGGCGCAGGTAAAATAAACGGGATATTCCATCAATGGGGGCAGACCCAAGTTGCTATCACCGGTAAATAATGGACCCACCCACCGCCGGAAATGAGACCCGTTTAATCGGTGTTTCAAAAAAATCGAGCACCTGTTTTTAGACCCACCAAATACTAAATTTTTCGCCAAGGGCGAGGC
>JAUWIR010000370.1 GCA_030605265.1 Pseudomonadota bacterium
CCCAAAAAGTTACCTATTCGTTTTCTATCTTTTAAAAATTTTTTGACTACTTTTTTTCCTTACTCTCCTGGTGGATTTTTGAATCAACTTTGGGCGGTGTCGAAGGGGGCATATCGATTTTTTGAGAATTAGTTTCCGGTCCCTCGGGCTCTTTAGGCTCTTTCTCTGGGGGAACCTCTTTCAGCTCTTCAAAGGTCTTATTGAATTTATTGATATTATATTGAGGAACAAGGTAGACGACGTTCTTTTCAGCTTTTAAATGGTATTGATTTTTATCATTCTTTTTCCCAATGGTAATTATTTTCTCTGAGCCGTCAGAAAGGGAAATAAGTATTTGCTTTTTCGGGGGGGATAATTCATATTCTTCTAAATTATCAGCTTTTAGTAAATCACTTCCCCGTAATCTGGCAAGAGTATTAGCTATATCATCAGCCAGATTCTTTTTTGCCAAAGCTTCATTCGGGTCAGTAAGATACCAGATGTCCCGGTCTTTTTTTAAGGATAATATTTTTTCTCCTTCAACGATTTTAATTTTTTCAATTTCCTCTTTGGAAAAAGAATTAACGTTTAAATCATACCAATTTTTAGATGTACGGGTAAATGAAGAGCGCAGATGATATCCAGGGCAGAGTAATACTTCATCTGAATTAACTTTACGAAGATATGTACTCATAAAATCAGGGCCTGTTTTTCCTACAAAAAAATTGGCCAATATTTTTGAATTGGTATCAGAGATCTTAACTTCAATGCCGGTATTTGGATCAACCTCAAATAATTTTTGGTTTTCCGGATTATTCGAGGCAACATTATTTTCCTTTTTTATTTCAGTAATTGATTCAAGGGTTTTTTTCACCATATCCGGATCAATCGGGAAACCGGTGGCATCTTCTAATTTCCAGCCGGTATCAGTTTTGACTAAAATAACATCCTCCCCTTTATTGAGAATATCAATTTTAGTGGCGGCTTCAAGAGTAAATTCCGGGAATAATTCAACCGAAGGGGCCATTTTTTTTGGTCGCTCCAGAAGAAAAGCGACAGCGACTAATACTACTAAAAGGATTAATAAAAAAAGCGTTTTCTTGAATTTCATGGTAGCCTCCGTTTAATTATCTAACCAAGCAATTTTGCGTTTTCGGTGAATATAAGCTTTAATAAGTCCAAAGATAATGAGGATAACCGACACCCCAAAGATGTTAAGATATCGAATTGTGGCCCTTTGAGGGGATTCCGTGGCCATGATGGGATAATCCGTTTTCTCTCTGGATCGTATGCCGATGAGATCTTCACCCATGGTTAGCCAATCAACACTATTTAAAAAGAAAACCCCGTTTTCCCGGGATTGATAATAGCTGTCGGTAATCATACGAGAGTTTCCAGCAACCAGAATGTGGGTTAAAGGGCCTTCCTTGATCATTTCTTCTTTCCCCTGGTCGTTTTTAACTTCTTTTTTTGCTTCACTCGTTTTAGAGGGGATAGATTTATTTTCAAAAAAGCTTTTAAATTTACCGGATATAATGGCGGTGAGTGGGATATGCTTCATGTCCGAGGGAGGTGTTTGGAATTTTTGTCCCGGGTCTAAATTAAAATTGCCTTTATTTATCCACCCATGAGATGAAGTTTTTGCCAGAACTGTCCCTTGCGCATCTAATACTTTCAGACGTCCCTCAAGTAATTCAATTGAACTTGTCCAAGGGAAGGTAATGGAACTTAATTTATTTACTATGGGATTTTCCTGAGACATATTTTGATTTATTGCTTTGGGCCAGTAGGGATAGGGAATGCGAAAACTAAAAAAACCTCGATTAAACCCAACATTGGCGCTATATTTATCAAGGGCCAGGTCATTGTTCACTTTAATCCCATAATGTTTAAGCATGTCATCCATTTGATGATTTACCGGCTCTGTTTGCAGCATATTCTTTTGATCCAGTTTCACCGTATCAATCAGGAAGATTGCTTTTCCCCCTTTCATGAGAAATTGATCGATTTCGTATTGAGTCCTTTCAGTTGTATTTTCCGGCCCTGTGACAATAAGAGTGTTCACTGAATCAGGGATTTTTTCTTCATCCTTCAGATTTATTGTTGTTATTGTATATTGTTTACTGAGGTCCCCTCGCACTTTCGTTGTTTTTCCATTAAATTCCTCCTCACTTTCCGAGATAAGAAAGGCCACAGTTTTTGGTTCTTTCCGGATTGCCTTGATAATTGAGCTGGTAAGTTCGTATTCAAGATTTTTTGTGTCTTGAATTACCGGGATAGTTTCCTTTTTGTCCTCATACAGTACTACCATTCCCAGATATACATTGGTTAACTGAGCTTGATCTTTTTGAAAGATATTTAACTGAACTTTCGGGATGCCTATAAATCGCATCCTCTGTTCTAAACCGGGATCAGAAGCTGGATCAATGAATTCGATTTTGAGTTTATCATTACTATAGGCCCGATATTCATCGAGAATGTCCTTGACTTGTCGATCTAAAGTGGCCAATTGAGGGGGTAAATTTTCAGAAAAGTAAACTTTAATATTAACAATATCCGTTAAATTGTTTAGGGTTTTTTTAGTAGAATTTGAGATGCTGTATATTTTCCCTTCAGTTAAATCTATTCTTTTAAAATGTCGGGAAGAAATATAATTCACTACTGCTAAAATTCCTATCATGATCAGAATAATAAGAAAAAGATTGCTGCTGTATTTTATTTTTCTTGATCCCATAATTTATCTCCATTTCCTGCTTTCAATAAATCTTGTATTAAGAAATAAAAAGAAAGTTATTACAGACAGATAATAAATAATATCTCGAGAATCTAATACTCCTCGACCTATGCTTTTAAAGTGAGCTCCTAACCCGAGAAAAGAAAAAATTTCAGCTAACCATCCCGGCAAAGCGGTGATTACAATGGGCTCGCCTATAATAAAGAGAGTAAAACAGGCAAAAACGCTCACAATAAAAGCTATGATTTGATTTTCCGTAAGACAGGAAATAAAAAGACCTATGGATAGATAAGCGGCCCCCATGAATAAGGCGCCGATATAACCGCCTATGATTGGCCCCAGGGCAGGTTGTCCAAGATAAAAAAGAGTTAAAGGAAGAGTAATGGTCAGCAAAATGGTAATGGTGAGAAATAGAAAGGCGGCAAAGAACTTCCCTAAAACAATTTCATAATCTTTGAGAGGGAGCGTCATTAAAAGTTCGATGGTGCCTAATTTTTTTTCTTCCGCCCATAATCTCATAGTTACTGCCGGAATAAAGAAAAGGAATTCCCATGGTAATATGGAGAAAAACGGGCGCATATTTGTTTGCCCGATAAGGAAAAATCCTCTAAAAAATAACCATCCGCTAAAAACCAGAAAGGCTGTTATGAAAATATAGGCAATCGGTGAGCTAAAATAGCTTTTAAATTCTTTTTTAAAAATAGCGTATATATTGCTCATAACTAATTTTCCTCTGTAGTGAGTTGTTTGAAAACATCTTCCAGGGTTAATTGGGTTTTTTGTAATTCCGTCAAAGTCCATTTATTTTCAACCACAAGTTGAAAAAGAGATTTACGAATATCAGTGCCTTTTTGACTTTTTAATTCAAATCTGAAATTTCCTTTTTCTGAATCAGTAAGGCGATATTCATTAATATTTTCAAAAGCGTCTAATTTCTCTTGAATGTCCTTTTGAGAGCCCTGAATAGTAATATAAACGATCTCTTCTCCCTGTGCTTGAGCGGCTAGTTCTTCAGGAGTGCCGCTCCCTACGATTTGACCGTCTTTTATGATAATAATCCGATTACAAGTTGCCTGCACTTCAGGCAGTATATGAGAACAGAGGATAACAGTTTTTTCTTTTCCAATTTCCTTAATAAGAATCCTGATTTCTGCGATTTGGTTTGGGTCTAATCCTACGGTGGGTTCATCTAGAATCAGGATATCCGGATCATGGATAAGAGCTTGCGCCAGGGCCACCCTTTGTCGAAACCCTTTTGATAAGTGTCCTATATTTTTCCCTAATACTTCCCTGTTTAAGCCGCAAAGATGGGCTACTTCTTTAATTCGTGTTTTTCTTTTCGAAATAGGGATTCGGCGAATTTCCGAGATGAATCTCAGATAATCGGCAGCTATCATATCATTGTACAGAGGGGTATTTTCCGGAAGATAGCCGATCTTTTCTCGAATTTTTAAGGAATCCTCGAAGGTATCAAATCCTGCTAAAGTAGCCTTGCCCTGATCAGGCGGCAAATAGCAGGTGAGTATTTTCATGGTGGTACTTTTGCCTGCCCCATTTGGGCCCAAAAATCCCAGGATTTCGCCTTTTTGGACCTCAAAGGAAATGTTGTTTACAGCTATGGTCGGACCATAGCGTTTGCTAAGGTTAGTAACAGTTATCATAATAGACTCCCCTTTTGGTTGACAATTGAAAACTCTCCAATTATCTCCAATTTATTAATCCCTTGATTTTAGTGTAATCATGAGTGTTATGCTGAAGGCTGATTTCTTCAAATTACTTCAATCTCTTTGCTATGTACCCAACCAATCCATTCATTTTTTAAGGTAATTTGAAACCAATCCCCCCTTTTTTGTTGAATTTTGAAAGTTGCCCCTTCGTGAAGACTAAAAAGAGTTGCCAAACTATTTTCAGGCCCGCTCTTAATTTCTACCTGATCAGAGACAATTACTCCGCGGTGCGTACTTTTTAAATGATAAATTCGGTAAAAGGAAACCATTGCCGTAATAGTAAAAAAAACTATGCTGAAAGCAAGTATTTGAAATAAAATTTTTCGCAGAGTTTCTTTTTTCTTGAAAAGATAAATTATACCGGTAGAGATTAAGAATAAATAAATTACTGTAAATATAATGGTTAATTCGTTGATAGTCAAAAAGAAAACAATCTTGGCGCATAGTTTTGAAAGAAAGCCTGGAATTTTGCCTTGTATTTTATCGGTGGTTAAAGAATTAACATATTGCAGATTTTTCAAAATATCCTCATTCCGGGGTAGAATTTTTTTTGCTTTTTCATAAAAGAGAATTGCTCTTCCCAACTCTCCTATTTTAAAATAGGCATTCCCTAAATTATAAAAAAGGGGAGGATCTTGATATCCCTCGGTAATCAAGGCCTGGTACTTTTCTATGGCTTGGCCATAGTTGCCTTCTGAATAGTA
>JAUWIR010000081.1 GCA_030605265.1 Pseudomonadota bacterium
TATTGGAGTTGATATATTAACCTACAATAACTCGATTATGTTAAAGGCTCTTCTGGAAGATCTTTTACGACAAACAAGAAAACCGGATGAAATTATTGTGGTTGATAATGCTAGTTGTGATAATACAAATTCAATAGTAAAAAGCTTTCAGAATACATATTATGTAAAGCTCAAGGAAAATATCGGGAGTGCCGGCGGATATTATATCGGATTGAAAAGAGCCTGTGAGCATAATGATTTTGTCTGGATTTTAGATGATGATATGGCTGTTGAGGAAAATGCCCTGGAAATATTAGAGCAATGGTGGAGTGCTCTTGAGCAAAGAGATAAAAAGCTTGGTGTTGTCAGAAGCTGGGTAGGTAAGGCCACGCCGCCAAATAATCCCACAAAGATAGATTGCTTTGCCTGGCGTGGGACTTTCATAAGCAGAAAAGTAATCCTGGATATTGGTTTGCCCTGGAAACAATATTTTTTATATGCTGAAGATAAGGAATATGCCTATAGAATTATTAAGCATAGATATTCTATGTTTATAATTCCGGGAAGTAAGATTAATGAAAAAAGAATGGAGGATAAATTGAAGTTTACTCTTTTAGGTAAAGAAAAGGTGTTCTATAAAGATGAATTCAGGTTTTATTACTCCTTCAGGAACCATATTGATTTATATCTGAAATATAATAAATTTTATCAGCTTTTCACTTTATTTTGCTATGCCTTTAAGGTCTCCTTTTTTTTTCTGTTTATAAAAAAAGATAGAGGGATAGGAACTATAAAAGCTATATTTAATGGTATTTGGGATGGATTAAGAGCTAACCTTGGGAAAAATCCAAAGTATCTCCCCTATTTTGGATAATTAGGATTTATGATGAAGATAGTTTATGTAAGAAGTTATTTTTCTAGTTTCAAGACCTTTTATGATTATGTTGAAGAGGCCTTTGAAAGGGCCGGGCATAAGGTCTATCCATTTGATTATAGATCTTATAAAATTCCCTCTCTTATTAGAGAGAGAAGTACATATTTACAAAATGTTTCTGTTACTAAGATAAATAAAGACTTTATTAAATTTGTTGATGAGATAAAACCGGACCTTCTTTTTTTCTCCCATGGGTTTACTATTCTCTATCCAACCATTGTGAAACTCAAAAAAAAACATAAATGTATTGCAGCTAATTGGCTATGCGATTATCCGAGAGATTTTGAAATTGCCCATGAGTATGCACCCTTGTTTGATTATTTTTTTGTTTCAAGTACTGACGCCCTAAAAAGGCTTCGGCTGGCAGGCCATAAAAATATTTATTATATTTTATTTGCCTGTGATCCTAACTATCAAAAACCTTTAGAATTATCAACAGCAGACAAACAGAAATATTCTTCTGATATTTGTTTTGTTGGCTCTATGTATCCTGGAAGAGTAAGGATGTTTGAAAAAATTTCTGATTTTGATATTTCCATCTGGGGCCCCAGATGGGAGGATATCACTAAAGGTTCCGCCTTAAAGGCCTTAGTCAGAGGAAGCAGCTTGGATACGGAAGAATGGGTTAAAGCATTTTCAGGGGCCAAGATTGTCCTTAATAATATAAGTTCCTTTGCACCTTATGTGGATAATATGATGAATACGAGAATATTCGAGATTTTAGCCTGTAATGCCTTTCAGTTGGTAGATACAAGAGATGATATATTGATGCATTTTACCTCTGGTTCAGAACTTGTATGCTACAGCAGTATTGAAGAATTGCGCAAACTTTTAAACTATTATCTTTATCACAAGGATGAGGCAAGAGAAATTGCAGCCAACGGCTATAAAAAAGTTATCTATTCCCATACTTACGATCATAGAATAAAGGAAATACAAGAGATTATCAACAGACCGTTGACATAATATGTTTAAAAATTCTATTGATTTATTGTCAATAAATTTATGATGAAATCAGAAAAAACGCCCTCCCCTTCCCTACTGGTTACTAATGATTTCCCTCCAATTGTTAGTGGCATATCCACAGTCTTTTATCAATTATTTAAACTCCAAAAAGAAGAAAGATTTTTTATTTTAGCTCCCCGGGTTGAAGGGTGTGAAGAATTTGATGCACAGGTAAAATTGCCTGTTATTAGAGTAAAACTTCCTGTTGGAGAATCACAAATTTCCAAAGTGATTAAGACTGTGCTCAATTTTCTCTATATCGTTTACTATGTTCAAAAACTAAAAATCAAAAAAATTCATTGCGGCCAAATACTTTCAAATGGTCTGGCAGGTTTTTTTTGTAAAAGGATTTTTAATATCCCCTATATAGTCTGGGTATATGGATCAGAAACCATCCGCTTTGGCGATAAAAAATATTTAGCCTTTCTCATAAAAAAAATACTTTCTTCAGCAAAGCTGATTATAGCCAATAGTAATTTTACAAAACAGGAATACTATCGATTTGGTGTTGGAAAAAATAAAATTTTTATTATAACACCGGGAGTGGACACACAAGTTTTTCGTCCTACTGAAAAACAAAAAAAACTTATCCAAAAGTACCATCTTAAGGGTAAGTTTGTTTTACTTACTATAGCTCGATTGGACGAAAGAAAAGGCCACGATGCCGTCATTAAAGCCTTAAATATTCTAAAAAAAGAATATCCAAAAATTATTTATCTCATTGTTGGCAAAGGTAGGGAAGAGGAAAAACTACAAAGATTAGTCAGGACTTACTGCCTTGAGAATGAAGTATTATTTGCAGGATATGTTTCTGATGAAGACCTTCCCTCTTATTATAATTTAGGTGACTTATTTATTTTGCCAAATAGAAAAACAGAAAACTCTGCACTTAAAGGGGACTATGAAGGATTCGGAATTGTTTTTATTGAAGCAAGCGCCTGTGGGAAGGCTGTTATAGGTGGGTCTTTCGGCGGAGTGAGTGATGCTGTAAAGGCCGGTGAAACAGGTATTTTAGTGAATGGCCAATCAAGTGATCAAATTGTTTCGGCAATCAAAACTCTTGTTAGTGATACAAAAAAAAGAAATCAAATGGGCGCTACTGGAAGACTAAGGGCTGAAAGAGAATTTGATTGGAAAATTTTATCTCGCAAATTAGAAAAAATATTATAATAAGCCAAAAAGCTTTTTTATTAGACAGGATTTACAGGATGAACAAGATAAAAAAAAGAAAAATCCTGTTGAATCCTGTTAATCCTGTCTAAATAAATTTTGGATTAGTAGGGATGTTATTTGATCCTTATTACTTAGGATAAGCTCTTTGATCGAATTTAAATGATGGAAATGATTTCAAAATGAAACCATTATTGAGAAACAGACTTCCTCAGTTAGTTTTGACGAAAACTTTGGAAATAGCTCATGATTGGAAAAGGCCATTTGTAGATATTGGATGCGGTAAAGGAGATTTACTTTATCAACTTAAAGATAATTTTAATTTAATAGGTCTTGGCCTTGATTATTCTGAAAAACAATTAGCTTATGTTGATAATACATATATACCCTTTATACGAGGAGATGCCTTTTCTCTTCCCTTTAGGGATAATTCCATATTTACCATAACCTGTTTTAACACATTGTATAATTATCCTAATGTAAAAACCCTTCATCAGTTTTTTCGTGAAATGATAAGGACTATTGCACCAGAAGGAAGAATTATTGTTGATGTTCGTAACAAAAAAAATCCCATTCTCAAGATAAAATATTGGCTCCATATGAAGATAGGAAACTTTCCTACAGTATCCCATGATACCAATGAATTAAAGAATTTTTTCTATAGCTTAGGTTGTTCATTGGAAAACTCTATTGCCATAAAATCATATAATTTCCTTTCTCCATGGGGATTTATTCTCGTATTCAAAAAGGAAAAAAACTCATGAAATTAATTTATCCCTCTGCAGGAACTCCTCTGCGATTAATAGATATTGTCAAAGGCTTTAAAGGTCTTTTTTCTGATAATGCTCCATTTGAAAATATTCTTGCTGACTTTTTTAAAACCAAACACTGCTTTTTGGTTAATTCCGGAACAACTGCTTTATATCTCATTCTTAAAATATTAAAGAAGAACTCCAATAAAAATGTAATTGTTATGCCGGCCTACACAGCGCCCTCACTTATCCTTCCTATTAAAAAAGCGGGCCTCAAATATAAATTAGTTGATATATCATTAGATGATTTCAATATGGATAAACAACAATTGCTAAAGGCCATTAATAAGGATACCTTAGCAGTTTTAGTAGTGCATATGTTTGGCATCCCATTTAATATTGAGGGGTTAACTGAGCTTGCAGAAAGAGAAGGGTTTCATATCATTGAAGATGCAGCATCAGCTATGGGCACGAAATTAAAAAACGGACCATATGTGGGCACTTTCTCCAATATTGGTTTTTACAGTTTTAACCGAGGTAAAAATTTCTCGACAACTTCCGGTGGATTGATAGTCACCAGCGATAAGAAGTTATCAAACATTTTCTTTCAAGAAATCAAAAATCTTCCTGAATTAAGCATAAAAGGAAAAGCTAATTTATTGATAAAAACCATTGGTCTTTCCTTGGCTGTCAGACCGTGGTTTTACACTTTCTTTAAACCTTTTCTTTCCGGATTTAAATATACTACCCTTCATCAAGATTTTAATTCTTTTTGTTATACAGGATTTCAAAAAGCCTTAGGAAACTCTACATTTGAAAGAGCAAAAGATATCTTTGATAAAAGAGTGGCCAATGGTTTATTTCTAAGAGATTCTTTGAGGGATATTGACGGATTGAGGCTTCCTGTTGTGTCTGACAAATGGGAGGTTGCTTTTAATCAATTTCCTTTTATAGTAGAAGAAGAATTTAAAAGGGATAAGATACTTGAGGCTATCTTAAACACCGGCATAGAAGCCACAACACTGTATGATAAACCGATTCATAAAGTTTATCACGATTATGAAATTATCGATAGAGATTCTAAAGATAAAAAAGGCCCGGATACATATCCCAAGTCAACCTATCTATCAAAAAGATTAATATTGATTCCGACTCATCCTCTTATAACAAGAAAAAACCTGCAGAAAGTTGTTGATAGTATAAAAAAACAGGTTAATAAAATGTAACTACTCAGGTTCAAAGGCACAAAGGCACAGAGTTGTCTTGCCTATTTGCCGCTTAACTTCCTGATTAAACTGCTAAGCATATGTTTTCATTTTTCTTTGTGCCTCTGTACCTTTGCCCCTCTGTGCCCCTGAGTAGTAACAAAAAAATAAAGGCTAATGAAAAAAGGCTGATGAAAAAAGACATATTGAAAATTAACTGCTATCTGTTGGTCATTTTTCTTATTCTCCTTTCTACTTTCTGTGAATCCTCCTCATATCTAAAAATACCTGCAGCTATTCATTTGGATACGGTTATGGGAGGAGGTGTTCTGAGCCCGGAAACAATGATTAAAAAAGTAAGAGAGGCAGGAATCAAGGTAGCCATAATTACAGATAAGGAAAATAATAGCCTGGAATACGGGCTTTTTCCTTTACGAAATCTTTTAAAAAAGAAGGTTCAAAGAGGATCTATCAATTATTATGGCGCAGACCATTATATTAGTGAAATTGAAAGACTGAATAGTCTCTATCCGGATATGGCTATTCTCCATGGGGCTGAGACAATCCCTGCTTATTATTGGACTGGAAATCCTTTTTCAGGATTAACTGTAAATAATTTCCATAAAAATATCCTTGTACTTGGATTAGAGAAGGCGGAAGATTATAAAAATTTACCCACAATTGGAAATAAAAATACCGGAAAATTTACCCCAAGATGCTTATTAAATCTCTGGCCTGCATCAATAATTATTCTTGGTATTTTAGGATTACTCCACAAAAAATCCACCATTGCTCTTTCATACAATATACAACTTTCAAAAAAGAAGCGCCGGCTAAAGCCGATAAGTATTCTTTGCTTAGTCATAGGCATAGTATTCCTCATAAATAATTATCCTTTCTCCTCTCCCCAATTTGATCAATACCATGGGGATAATGGCGCCCTACCCTACCAAAAACTTATAAATTATGTAAATTCCAAAGGTGGGCTTACTTTTTGGTCATCGCCGGACATAGAAACATCTCAATATAAAATTAAACCAGTAACATTTAACACTCCGCCATATTTTCATGACTTGTTAGCTACTACCGGGTATACCGGCTTTGCCGTTTTTGCCGAGGGAATGAAATATTCCGGCAAACCGGGAGGGATATGGGATATGGCCTTAATACAATATATAAATGGAGCAAGAGATAAACCTGTCTGGGCGATTGGTGAGTTAGACTTTGAAAATGGGAATTGGATGGGTGAAACTCAAACAGTAATTTTCATAAAGGAAATAAATAAAGACCAGGTACTAACAGCTCTAAAAACAGGAAAGTGCTATGCTGTAAAGGGGCATCCCCAAAAAACAAAACCTGTTCTTGAAAATTTTCAAATATGGGATGATTTAACTAAAGAATGGATTGAAATGGGTGAAACAGCAACTGTAAATAAAGTAACAAGAATTAAAATCAGCATAGAATATCCTGAGAGTGATCTGAATACACTTAAAATTATTAGAGAAGGTAAAGTGATCAAGACCCTCTTTTTTAAGGATACTTTTTATAAAACAGTAGAATTTGATTACCATAACCCTGATTGCATGACCTATTACCGAATAGACCTCAATTCATCTCTTATCTCAAATCCTATTTTTGTAAAAATGTGAAAAAAAGTTCAACCTGTGCAATTAACTGTTTTTAGACAGGATAACAGGATTGACAAGATAATTTTTAATCCTGTCTATCATTTACAATAACTCTTTGACTTTACGCTGATCTCAACTTTATTTTCTCCAAAATTAAGTATCAAGCCCAATGGTTTTAGACTGTAATGGGTTTTTGTGATAATTTATTCTGTCAATTCTCTATATTCCATATACCCTCCCTCATGTTGTGATAAATCTTTTTGATTAACTGGATTTAAATTATGTTTATCCTGTTATCCTGTCAAATATTTTTTTACATTAGTGAATCTAAAAATCTAATTGCACAGGTTAAAAATTTTTCTTTCTTTGCGCCTTTGTGGTGAATAAAAAATTTATACCGGAAAAAGCATGAAGTTTAAAATTTAAATCCTATAAAAATAGAACAATAGAATGCCTAAAGAAAAAAGAGTTAATATCCTCTATTTTTCAAGCTTTGGAACTTTGAAGGGAGGGGGACAACGCAGTCTTTACTATCTCATTCGGGATTTAAATAAAAAAATTTTTAACCCCATTGTGATATGTCCTGAGGATGGAGAGTTTATAAGCAGTCTTAAAGAGATTGGAGTGGATACTTGTGTTATTCCCTTTAAAAGATTACGTAAATTCAGCATAAAATTTATTTTAACAATATACAATCTTTATAAAGAAAAAAATATCTCCATTGTTCATACTGATGATCCTATTCAGACTTTTTATGCAGGTATTGTAGCTTATATTAGCAAAATCCCTTTGATATGGCATATAAGAGTAAGTGAGGATCATAATAATAAAATAAATAAGGTGCTTGATAGGGCCCTTCCCTATCTCTGCAATAGGCTGATCCTTGTTTCCAAAGCATTGGAAACAAGGTTTCATTGGCTCAAGTCATCTAAAAAACTTACCATCATTCATAATGCCATTAATTTAAAAGAATTTGATAAATCCCCCCCTATTCTATTAAAGGATGAGTTGGGGCTAACAAAAAACATTATTTTAATTGCCTGTGTCGGACGAATTGAAGAAATGAAGGGCCAAAAACATTTGGCCAAAGCTATCTCAAAAATAGCTGATTATTTAGAAAATGTTAAAATACTCCTTATTGGTGAGGCTGATCCGGAGTATTATCATAGTTTTAAATCATTGCTTCAAAAACTTAATATAGGACATTTATTTTTATACCTGGGCCATAGGAAAGATATCTTTAGTATCATTAAAGGGATAGATTTTTTAGTGCTTCCATCACAATTTGGAGAAGGATTATCAAGGGTTATCCTTGAGGCAATGGCTGCTTATAAGCCGGTGATTACTACAGATATTGGAGGTAACAAAGAAGCGGTTGCTGATGGAGTTACCGGTTTTGTCGTCTCTCACAAAGATGAAAATGCCTTAGCTTCTACAATTAAAACTCTTTTGGAAAATTCTGAAAAGAGGGCCGGCATGGGAATCGCCGGCAGAAAAAGAGTTGAGCAGTTTTTTACCTTAGACAAAAACGTTAAAAAAATAGAAGAAGAATATGTAAAAATTTTAATTTCCCCCTAGACTAAAAGTTTAGGGATTACATCCCGGGGACTATTTATGAAAATTGCCTATGTCACTAACTATAATGCCTTAGATATTAGGAAATGGTCAGGCCTGGGCTATTATATTGCCAAAGCTCTTGAAAAACAGTCAATATCAATTGAATATATCGGCCCTTTAGCTGATAATTCAACATTTTTTCTAAATTTAAAGCAACGAGTTTATCGAAAATTATTCAATAAAATCCATCTTCTCGATAGAGAGCCGGCAATTCTTAAAGATTATGCAAAACAGATTTCAGCCAAGCTAAACTATATAAATCCGGATATTGTATTCAGTCCGGGAACAATACCTATTAGTTATCTTGAATGCAAGCAGCCAATAGTGTTTTGGACTGATTGCACTTTTGGAGCTATGGTAGATTTCTATCATGAATTTAGTAAGTTAACCAAGAGAAGTATTATTAATGGGAATCAAATGGAGCAACATGCCTTGGAAAGGTGCTCTCTTGCCTTGTACGCTTCTGAATGGGCTGCCAAAACTGCTGCTATTTATTATCAGGTTAACAGTTCAAAGATTAAAGTTATACCCTTTGGCGTCAACCTTGAAAATGAGAGAACATTTGAAGAAATAAAGAATATTATTAATGCTCGACCAAGGAATAAATGTAAGTTACTTTTTTTAGGAGTTGATTGGCAAAGAAAAGGTGGAGATATTGCTTTTAAGGTAGTAAAGGAATTAAATAAACAAGGGTTAAAAGCAGAATTAACTATTGTTGGATGTAATCCCAAAATTAAAAATCCATCACAGGATAACATCAAAGTGATAGGCAATATCAGCAAGACCACTATAGAGGGAAGGGAAAAAATTAATAAACTCATAGCTGAATCCCATTTATTGATCATTCCTTCAAGGGCTGAAGCTTTTGGCGTGGCTTTCTGTGAAGCAAATTCTCTGGGAGTGCCTTGCTTAGGGACTGCTATTGGAGGGATTACAACTATAATCAAAAATGGCATTAACGGCCAACTTTTTTCATTGGATGATCAAATTAGTACCTATTGTACTTATATTACCAACTTATTTACTAATTATTCACTCTATAAGGACTTGGCCTATAATGCATTTATCGAATATAAAAAAAGGCTTAATTGGTTCAGCGCCGGAAAAATTGCCAAAAAGTATTTAATGGAATTAATTGCACATGATGTAGTTTTACCTGATGCTTCGAAAATTCTGCAAAATAATTTAACTGACAACCAGCTTAACAAAGACAATTTAAAAACTGAAGTACCAATATAAATAGCTGATAAGCTATTGGCTGATAAGCTGATAAGAAAAAACAGTGAATATCTACTACCCTTCTATTTGGACTAAAATTATTATTGCTGTGAAAATTATGTTATCTGCTGACCGTTATGGAGTTAAAAAAATAGTAAAGCGAAGTTATTTAACTTTAAGAAAAATAATTCTGCAGCCTTTCTCTATTTTAGTACCCAAAAGGGTCATTGACAAAAAAAGGATAAAAAAGGTCCTTTTTTTGCGTCATGATAGAATTGGTGATATGGCGCTTTCCCTTCCTGCTATAAAGTTATTAAAACAATCACTTCCTCATGCTACCATTACTGTCCTTGCCTCAAAGTCAAATAAGGATTTATTGATAAACAATTCATATGTAGATGAAGTTCTGGTTTATTCAGGAATTTTAGATTATATAAAAAAAGTTTGGGGAAAAGGGTTCGACCTGGTCATAGATCCTATTGCTACCTATGAACTAAAAACTGCCTTCATGGCTTTTCTATCCCGAGCATACTATCGCCTCGGATTTGAATGGGCGGGAAGAGAGATTTTCTTTTCAGTTAAGGCAGCTCACTATGACCCTAAAAAACATTTCAAATCATTAATGATAGATCTTTTACGTCCTATTGGAGTCATCCCAATATCTGATGAAATAATCCATAAAAAAGGGAAACCACTGCTTATTTTCACAAAGGAAGAGAGAGAAAAAATAAAGGAAATAATTAATTTTTTTAATACCACTAATACTTCAAAAAAAAAGACGATAGCCATTCACCCTGGAGGTTTTTATCCTTCACAGCGATGGCCTATTGATCGATTTGTAGAAGTAGCTAAGGATTTAACGAAAAAAGGGTTTTGCGTTCTTTTTTTTCTCCCGGAAAAGGAATTCCCCAAATTCAATGATTCTATTTTAAAAAATATAAATAATTTACAGGTAATAAAAAAACTGCCTTTAAGAAGTTTTATGGCGCTTTTAAGCTATTGTGAATTAATGATTTGTAATAACTCCGGGCCTCTTCATATTGCCGTAGAGTTGGGAATTAAAACCGTATCTACTATGGGGCCGACAGTGCCTGATGTGTGGATGCCCAAGGGGCCTGATGTGTGGATGCCCAAGGGGCCTGATGTGTGGATGCCCAAGGGGCCTGGGCATATAATCTTGCGCAAGGGCTATCCATGCAGTCCATGCAATAAACCAATATGCCAAAACCATAAATGTATGTTAAACATTACTGTAAAAGAATTATTAGAAAAAACTTATATTGCATTAATTTAGACAGGATTAACAGGATTTAACAAGATTTTTTTCTTTATCCTGTCCCATCCTGTTATCCTGTCTAATAATAAATTGCTGTAAACCCGTATAAAAAA
>JAUWIR010000537.1 GCA_030605265.1 Pseudomonadota bacterium
ATAATTTATGCTTTTTTGTTTCAATTTGTTTTTTTTGGGAATCATCCTTTGGTTTGTCATGAGGGGGCGGATGGGTATCTATAGCATCGTGCCTTTTGCCCGGCTTTTCCGAAAATTCAGAGGGCTTGTCGCTGGGGCGCGGCTTTTGCTCAGAGGGATGTTTGGGGGCGCTCATGGTTTGTTCCTTCTGATGAGTAAATTGGTGGTGTTAAAAAAACTATTGTTAAATATTCGCATTATGTTTATAATAATAAGCATATAATTTATTATACTAAAAAAGAGGAGGAAATAGAAATGAAAAAATTTGGTACATTGTTTTTGTTTTGTGTTTTATTTATTTTAGTAAGTTATTCCGGGCTGATTTGGGCCGATACCCAATTGCCTAATATTATTATCCATTACCCGAAAGACCCTAATAATGCTTACAATGAAGCCGCTTTAGTCAGCGATGGCGTAAAGGTTGAATGGGAAACTGATAAGGGCGGTACATACACAGTCAAAATGGTTGATTGGCTTGATCCCAATAATACTGATAAAGCGCTTGATCCAAGCGTTTATGAAGACCCGAACAGGGATAATGTATTTATGGATAAGGTATTTGTGGATCCCAATATTTATGGGCCATCTTTTACTCCCTTTGGAGACAGTAATGCAGTAATTCAAAAAAAACATTTAGAGCGATGTGACGATCTAGACGATACGACGGAGCGCGTATGTACGGAGGGCGTATATATTATCGGGGTTTTCTGGGACCCAAATCAGGAATCTTTAATAAATTGTTGCAAGCTATTTACTTTTAAGTATGACAATACCCCGCCTACCATGACAAAGCCAAGAGTAACTACGGGCGCCCAAAAACTAATACTGGAATGGGACGAAGCAAAGGATAAGCTCGCAGGGGTAGCTGAATACAGGATATGGCATGAGAAAATAGCTGAAGGAGAAGACCCGAATGACGCTGAATTTACGGCCAACGATTATGACACGGTTACAGGCAAAACCGAATACACCATTGATGGCGTGGCTAGTGATCAATTATATAAAATAGGCATTGCTGCAATTGATTACGCAGGGAATGAATCCGAGAAGTGCATAGGTGATGGAACTACAAAGGAAAGTAAGGGATTAGCAGATCTGTCTGGAGAAAAAGGCGGATGTTTTTTAATGCCCTTAAGGTAATGAATATGGTGGCCCCAGAATTATATACAAATATGGTGTCCCCAGAATTATATACACAGGTAATAAAACACCTATTAATTTTTTAAATGACATTTCATTTTCCTCCCTTTTAGAATTATTGATATCAAAACTGCTGACCGTCAGAAGTTTTAAAAAACTACTTTCAGTAATTTCAATAAGTTGCAATTTGCAACTCCTGACATGGCAGGAGTTTTGTGTTTTTTAAACCCCTCCTTCTTTTTCTTTTAACCATTTGTCGACATCCGGGAACATTTTTCTAAGCATTACTTTTAAACATATACGTTCGTCAGGGGTAGCATATTCCCAAAAATAATTAAGCCATTCCTTATCTTGTTTTTCTGGTGCATACGATTCTGACAATATCTCGTCTACGGAATGTAGATTTTTTATTAACATAGGGCCTTGTTCTAATATTAGCCAGTATAAATTAACCCCTGTTGCAACCGCTATTTTTTCAATAACGCTAACTGTAGGGTTTGCATGGCCTGCTAGATAAGCATTCAAAGACGTACGGGCTATCCCTGTGTGTTTCGATGCAGCCGTTACAGACAGTTTAAGTTTTTTAAATAATAAAGAAAGCCGTTCATTAAAATTCATGACAAGATATGGTGATTTTTATTTGACAAATGATCATATATGGACTATATTCATATTATGAACCTCACAGAAATGATTAAACAAGGCAAAAAAAAAGACCGTTTCGCATTTATCAGGGCATTACTGGTCCTGAACAAAATCCGCGCCTCAGAGATTGGCGATGCCGTGGGCGTTACCCGAAGCATGGTTGCCCGGGTAATCAACAACCTGGACAAAAGCCGCAGGGTGCAAGAGGAGATTGCCCGCAGGCTTAATCTTCCCTATGACGAACTCTGGGGTTAATTTTTTCCCTTTAAACCAAAAAAAAGGGGGTGATACACTAGTTCATTTTTTACCTTCTTACTCTTAATAATTTCTTAATAACCATTTTTTTATATTTTTTTCTCATACATCAAATTTAACACATTTTTTTTTATTTCACAACTCAAACAACAACACAAATATCACAGAGGGGGTCCGGGAGTGTGTGAATTAGAGCACTGCACATTTTATCAACCAAAGGATGAAAGCATGAAAAAAATTAATAAAGAGTTTGCAGTAAACCACCTTTACCGCATTTTTATATACGGAAAAGGGGAGGATGAACAGCACGAACATTCCGTGCAGGCCTTTCAAGGGTTTTTGCGCCGAAAGGGCGTGCAGTATTCCATAAGGACGCTTTATGATTACGCGGAAGGGATATTGCCCTTTCCGGCTGCGCTGCTGCCCTATTTAATCGAATTTTCCAAAGACAGGGAATTAGTTTCCCTCTTTTTGCCTGCTATAAAAGCCACCATCAGTAAGTTAAACAATAAATACGCGCAGGAGGAGAAGGCCTTAAAGGAGAAAGAAGAGATAATGCGCCAGGCCAAAGAGGAGCTGTGCCGGGCGGAAGAAGCACTGGATCTATAAGAAGGGGGGACGTATGGATAAAGAGAAGAAATACTGCATAGAAGCCGTAGACGGGGCTTGTAAATTATTAAAGGAATTGAGCAATACTGGCCCTTTGGCGCTAAAGGACTTGACTGTGCGCTTAGGATTTACCAAGAACAAGACCTTTCGGCTGCTGGAGACCATGATTACCCAGGGATTTATCAAACGCCAGGGAGGCCTTTTCGCATTGGGTCAAACAGCGGAAATGCTGCACATCAATGCCGTCAACAGGCTTAAGGCAATTAGAAATACAGCCAACAGCAAACTTCAGGAATTGGGAGAACCACAATGGACCATAAAATGAATGAGGACACCTTTGAGCAAGAAAGCCTTTTGCTTCAATGCCAGGGTGAAAAGGACTTAGATAAAGAAACCCGGGAGAAAATCAAAGAGATTGCCTTATTGATGGCCGGGCAGGCACAGGGCCTTTTTCATACTGAAAAATACACGGAGTTGGCCGGACTGGCCATCCTCAAAAAGATAAAGGACACCAAAATTTACCGCGGGATAGGTAACGGCAGATGGGAAAGCTTTTGTGAATCCTGCGGCTTCTCTTATAAAACCATCGACGATAAACTCCTGCATCTGCAAAAACTGGGCGCGGAATTTCTGGAAATAGCCAAAAGGTGCCGCCTTACCAACCGCGATCTTCGCCGCATCGAAGCCCTGCCTTCCGACACCCGCATTAATGTGGTTGACAAGATATCGGCCATTGAAAACCCCGGCAAAGAGCAGATCAAAGAATTGATTGGTGCCATTGAAGACCAACAGACGGAATTAACCATCCTCAAGGAAAAGCAGCGGAACCTGGACGGCAAACTGGATAAAAAGGACAAGCTCATCGTGCAGGGGCGGGAGCAGGTGTACA
>JAUWIR010000327.1 GCA_030605265.1 Pseudomonadota bacterium
ATATCATTGAGAAAATGGGTGGGACCATTACTTTGAAAAGTGAGACGGGAAAAGGCACCACTTTTACTGTGCGGATTCCTATTGTTATTCCGGAAAAGAAATGAAAGGAAGTATTTGACAGGATAACAGGATTGACGAGATAATTTTTAATCTGTCTATCATTTAACTTTTTGACTTTATACTTGATCTCAATTTTATTTTTTCCAAAATTAAGTATCAAGCCCACTGGTTTTCTCGTTGCCACAAGGTAATTAAATAATTGTACTTCATGGGCTTTAATAATTCGTCTTACAGACTGTTCTGTCAATTCTCCATACAACCTCTTTCAGACTGTGATAAATCTTTTTGATTAACCGGATTTAAATCATGTTTATCCTGTCAAATTTTTTTTACATTAGTGAATTTAAAAATCTCTGCGTTCTCTGCGGTGAAAAAAATTGTTGCTTTGATCCAATCCATATCAAAGTGAGAATTGTTGTATTCCTGCGATAAATCTTCCTATTGATAATCATGATGTATGAGAAGGTCAGATCGCCCAACCAGTTCAGATATATTTTCCATGCCCAATTTAAAAAGTATCCCTTGAAGCTGCCTGTACCATGAATAAAAAAGATTTACCAGCCGTTGAGTAGCCCATTCGGAACTATACATTTGGGAAAGCTCCGGGTCAGTAGTGGCTATCCCTCTGGGGCATCCTCGACCGCTTTCACAATTGCCGCATCTGATACATTCCATAGCCACCATTTCCGCAGTGCAGATAACCGCTCCATTCGCCCCCAGGGCTATTGCTTTGGCCACATCCCACGCAGAGCGTATTCCCCCTGAAGCAATCAAAGTTATCTTATCCCGTATCCCCTCTTGTACAAGAAAATTATGGACCTTAGGGATAGCATATTCAATGGGCATGGCGATATTCTTTTTGGCAATGTCCGGTGCAGCGCCTGTGCCGCCATAACTTCCGTCAAGATGAATAATATGCGCTCCGGCATAGTAACTGCCCACTGCCACCATATCTACATCTATTGGCGTTGAGACCTTTACTGAAACCAGGGCCTGCGGATTTATCATTTTAATCCAGTCAACATGTTTTTTATGGTCCTCAACTGAGTAAACTGAGTGAAAGGGAAAGGGTGAAAAAAGAGAACTTCCCTGGACCGCCTCCCGCATCTTGGCAACTATTGGTGTTACTTTATCCCCGAGGAGATGTCCGCCAAGGCCTGGCTTTGCCCCTTGAGCATACTTGAACTCAACAATCCTGGCCCTTTGTATGGTCTCCTCTCGTACCCCAAAGAGCCCTGTAGCCACCTGGGTAATAACATGGTCTTTATATTCTAATAATTCTTCCGGATATCCTCCCTCTCCTGTACAGGTGAAGGAATTAAAGAGCTTATAGGCACGGGCTCTTGAAATTAGGGTAGTAAGGCTAATAGCCCCAAAACTCATTCCTCCCCCATAGATAGGAAAGTTTATCATCACTTGGGGCCTGTTGTCTTCCCTTCTGTTTAAAGGAATTCGAAGGTCAATAGTTTCCAATTTTAAATTAGGCTTTGGTGGTGTTTCAGGAAAGGAAAAATCCATTTTATCAAATCCTCCACCTGATGCCCCTTTTTTATATTCAAGATTTTGTTTAGGTAATTCTCCGGTTTCCGCTTGTGCCCAGGTGCTGACAATAAGATCTGCAGGCCATCGGGGATCGCCAAAAGTTTCCCAAAGAGGATTTTGCCCCACTTTAATTGCCCCTTGCGGGCATTTTTCAACACAAAAACTTTTTTCCTCCAAACACTTTTCCGGTCCATGGCAAAGGGATGATACCGGAGAAAGCATACGAGGGCCGCCTTTTTTGTGCACTCCATAAGAGCAGGCTTCAATGCAATTCCCACAGGTAATGCATGAAGAGGTCCTGATTACTTTATATTTAGAAAGGGAGTGACGAAACCGGGAAGGGCAATAAGAAACAACGCTTCTCTTAATGATATGTCTATTAACGATACTACTCTTAACAGCGCTTCGGATTAGGGGGCTTAATTTCTCAGGGGTGGATTTATCCTCTTTTTTTTGTTTTTGGGAATCTGTTAGCCTGGGATTTTTTTTATTTTTCTTAAAAATGGGAGCAAAACATTCTTTTTCCAAATCTTCAAAAAACATAGCGCGGCCGGTTTCACCCCGAAGCCGTCGTACCTCTCTTATGCCCATAGCCCCCAGGATTTCAAGAAGCTGAGAATGCCAGGAAGCAAATAGATTCACCAGACGTTGTGCCCCCCACTCAACAGGGGGATCGTTTATCTTTACAGGGCAATCACCATAGGTGACACAATCCGAGCATAAACGACATTCCAGAGCAATAAGAAGCGGAAGATCAACTCCTACGCCGTCTGCACCACAAATAATAATTTTGGCTACATGCTCCGCCATAGCTATGCCGCCTGAGATGAGCAAGGTTACCTGTTCTCTGATTCCCTCCTGAATAAGTCTTTGGTGTATTTCCCTCACCAGGATCGTAATAAACTCTTTATGCCGCTTTCCCAAACCTTGCCCATTATGGGCCGCCTGCAAGTATAAAATCTCAGCCCCCTCCTTGGTGAGCTTTACAGCACGCTCTTCTGCCTGCTCATCAAGGGGTAACCGAAGGGAGAGAACACTATTTGGGTATCTTGTTTTTATTCTTTCAGCTTTTTTTAAAACCTCTTGGGAGTAAGGAATTTCAATAATTGGTATGTCCGAAAGCAGACCAAGATCATCAGTATCAGGATTACACCTTACCATCAAATCCTTATGGTAATCAGCCAGGAAGCCTTTGGCCTCTTCGAATTGAGCAACCGCCAGTGTCCTTAAAGACCGGGCTGCTTCAGCTATTGCTTTTCGTGTAGAGGGGCCGCTCAATCCGCAGGGAGGAATATCCAAAATGATGGGGATAGTGATTTCCTTAAAAGGAGGCAGTTGAGTAAGTAACCCACCGGCCTGGTCAAATTCCAAGGCTAATGGTCGTCTGCCAAGTTCAATGATGGTGCTTATATATTCTCTGCCATGGATACCATCACGGGTTGGCCTGACAATCTCCGACATATCAGTCCACATATTATCAAATCCAGGGCCAATAAAAGGGCCATTATAGCCGGCCCCTGAAACAGGAATTTTTCCGGATTCCGCTTGTTTCCAAATTCTTGTTAAAAGTTCAGGGTTCCAGTATTCATCTCCAAGTTGACGGTATCGCGGATTGACTGCTTTTGAAAGAACGCCTTTTTTGCACTCTTGGACACAGCGCATACAATTCAAACAGAGGGTGTCTGCTGAATCAATAATGTGATGGGGATCAAATTTTCGTTTTTGATAAACATCGTAGATACAGGAAGTGCGCTTGACGCACTCAAGGCACCCCAGACACCCCTCAGCCTCAAGATGCGAGTATATTGAGATGGATGGATATCTTGGTTCAGTTTTTTTTGGCGTTACTTGATATTTAGCAGGCATTTTCAGCTTTTATTATATCTTTGGTCTTGGAAGTAACTTCGCTTTTTCTACGATTGAAGGCAATATCTCTTCTGCTTCAATAGCTTGCAGGTGCACTCCCTTTATCCCGGGGATCGATCTCACTGATTCAATCAGCTCCACACTGACCTTAAAAGCTTCGTCTTGAACATCCTTCGCCTCCCTCAGACGATGTATAAGCTCTTTTGGTACTTCCACTCCAGGCACATTATTATTCATATACTTAAGCATGCCGGCAGAACGAGGAACAATGATGCCTGCCAGGATAGCGGTTTTCTCAGTAAGACCCATCTCATGGGCCTTTTCCACTGCTTGTTTAAATCGTTGGACATCAAAAACAGCTTGAGTCTGAATAAAATCAGCGCCTGCTTCTATTTTTTTGGCCAGTCTAAGGACCCTGAAATCCTCTGGCGGGGAAAGAGGTGTCCAGGCTGCACCGATAAAAAATGGTACAGGCTGCTCTACCGAATCGCCACTCAGTTGAAACCCCTCATCCCGCAACCCTTTTAAAACAGAGATCAGTTGCACTGAATCCAGGTCATATACATTCTTGGCGCCCGGGTGCCCTTTGAGTTTCCCTCCGGCGCCGGCCTTTTGATGATCTCCGGAAAGACAAAGGCAATTACGAATTCCCAATGCCCAAGCGCCTAAAAGATCGGATTGAAGGGCCAGACGATTTCTGTCTCGCACAGTCATCTGCATAACAGGCTCTAATCCCTCATCATAGAGAATTTTTGCCCCTGCCAGACTTGACATCCTTACTACGGCAGTTTGATTATCAGTTACATTGTAAGCATCAGCAATACCGCGCAATATACCGGCTTTCTTTTTGATAACCTCCGGATTGCCCCCCCGAGGTGGGCCCACTTCCACAGTAACAGCAAAGTGGCCGGCTTGTAACACTTTTTCTAAATTTGTGCCGATCTTTGCCTTCATACTCGGAGGTCCTCCCTCAGCATCCTTTTTGGCCCGCCGTGCCGGGAGTTTGACCATTCCTTTGCTTTTCGTATCTTTAACAAATCCTTGAGACGCCCACGTGCCCTGGCCCGCTCAACAATAAGGTCCCATACACAATCAACCTCTTCATTAACTTCGCATTTGCCGTCTTTTCGCGTGCCTCCGCAGGGGCCATTCAACAGCCCTTTGGCACATCTGGCAATCGGGCAAAGACCAAAGGTTTCAGAGAGGATACAATCTCCGCAAGCTTCACACCTGGCCGCCCAAAGCCCGGGCTCCTCCCTTACAGCCAATGATGTTGTATTTACTCCGGGATACACCTCTATTTCAGGGAAACGCTCTGCCACAGCCTGTACCCCAATACCACAGGCGATACTGATAATCACCTCAACCTTTGGTGCCATCGGGGTTAATTCCTCAATAAATTCCTCTTCACATTGCCTCTCAAGGGTCTTGGTAATTATATCTATTGGCTGACCATTCTTCTGCATGGCCATTTTAAGAAGGGGTGCAAGGGTCTCTACTTCCTTTTCCCCGCCTGCAGCACACTCCGCCATACAAGTTGCACAGCCAACTACAAGTAGTTTTTTGTATCCGAGAAGTTTGGCAATTATCTCGGAAATAGGTTTCCACTCACCAATGATCATTTTATTTTTACCCCTTCTTTCATTATATTGGGGCCTAAAGGCTTTACAGCTTCCGCCCTTTCTTTAGCTTTTTTAATCAATTCCAAAGAAGATAAATCTTCCCCCCATTCCATGCCTACTCGATCAGCTCCCATATTGATCTCATTTAAAAAAGAACGAGCACGATTAATACGCTTTTCAGCCATACTGCTTCCAACTAAGCTTTGGCAATTGTCTTTTTTACACCCCACAACCTGAATACCATCAATCCCTTCAGAAAGAATGTCTAATATATGAGCTACCTCAATTTTGCCGGTACAGGGCATTATAAAAAATCGAACCTTGAAACCGGAAAGGGACCTTTGCACTACTTTCAAATCTTCCACATCCCCAGTGCAATGGTGACAGTAAAACAGGATAATCTGTGGTTCAAAAGCTTCTGTTTTTTCTCTATTTCCGGCCATAGATATTCCTAAAATATTCACCCTGAGCAATTAACTATTTTTTTAGACAGGATAACAGGAGTGGCAAGATAATTTTGGATTTAAATCATGTTTATCCTGTC
>JAUWIR010000136.1 GCA_030605265.1 Pseudomonadota bacterium
CTTACCACGGAGGCACAGAGACACAGAGAAAAATCAAAAGACAAGCCTCTTGATTCCCTCTTTTAAAACAGGCACATTAAAATTTATAATAAGGCCTACCTTCATCCCGGATAATCTCAAATGGTTACCGTGCCTCGTGGATTGGTGCTATTGTATCAACTGCTTTGAGTTCAAGAACATCTTCTAAAATCATTTCTCAGTGCTCTGTGTCTCCGTGGTGAACTTACAAGCTTTTCAATTTGTAGCTAAAAAATAATAAAAAATCCGAAAATGAATTGATTAATTATTGATTATTTTTTGCCTAACTTTTTATTGCTTTTTTCCTTAGATTGTGTTATTTAATAATGAAACCCCAGCACAGGAAAAAAGCATTTTCGATTATTCTTAGGTCAAACATTTCTTCTATTGGAGAAGAATAGGTCCAACCAACAACCAAAATAATAGGAGTTTGACCCTATGCTTCATAAAAAGGTTTTACAAATCATTACATTATTTATTGTTTTTACTATTTTTTATGTTCTTTTCCCTTGCAATCCTGTCAGGGCGGCAGACCAGGAGAATTGTATGCTCTGTCATCGTTATTCCGGTTTGGGATGTTTTGATAAGGATACGGGAGCAAAAAAAATTTTTTACGTTAATGAGGCGCTTTATAAAAACAGTGTACACAACAATGTCCTTTGCACTCACTGTCATCTGGATCTTAAGGAAGTCCCTCATAAACCGGCTAAAAGAGTGGATTGCGCTACCAAGTGTCACGTGAAGGACCCATCTACGAATAAGAATTTTTCCCACAAAATAGTGGTTGATGAATTCAAGGAGAGTACCCATGGCAAATCTCCATTATTCGTAAACAAGGATACTTCAAGTCATCGGTGTAAATATTGCCATACTAATCCATTATATTCTCCTTTAAGAGGGATTATGGCTCAGAAGCCGGGGTGTGAATCCGAGGTTTTGGGCCGATGTTTATCATGTCACGAGAAAAGTCCCTGGACAGAAAGGTTCTTAAAGCATTTTGTCTCACGAACTTCATCGCGATGGAGTAAAAAGGAAATTGTTGAGCTATGTAACGCCTGTCATGCTGATGAAGGCATAATGCACAGTTTTGGCTTAGAGACAACGGCTAATTTTAAGAGTACTTTTCATTATCGAAATATTAAATATGAAACCGATAATGCAGCGGATTGTTTGAGTTGCCATGGGCCAAATAAATTGGGCTTTTCCGCTCATTCTATTAAAACAGCTGATGATAAGGAATCTCCTCTTTATTTAGAAAACCGGCCTGCTACGTGTGGGCAGATTAATTGCCATGAAGGCGCCAATAGATTTTTTGCCTCCGGGGGGGTGCATGGTACGGGTGTGAAAGCTTCTTTGCTTCAAAAAAAGTTAATTGATGAGGGTGAGGAGCTCTCCACTGAAGAGAAAGTGTCTATCAAAGAAGAAATTGCCAAAAATAAAACGGAAAAACTGAAATTAACAATCATATGGGGCATTAAAGCCTTTTATAAATTAATGATCGTTCTCGTGGGAGGTTTTATGTTTATCCATCAAGCGCTGGACTTGAGAATCACTTTGAAAGAAAGAAAAGAGGGAGGACATTAAGATGGCGAAAAAGTGGGGAAGAAGAGCTGAAGATCAGGAATACTTTCAACGCCTCTCGCGTGCCGAAGTGTGGCAGCATAATATAGTATGGATTTGTTTTGTCCTTTTGGTGGCTACGGGAATGATGTCTTTAATTCCCACTGATTGGGTGGTAAAGTTTTTCGGCAGCTATACAAATCAAGTATATTCCTATCGACGTATAGCCCATCTAATTTTAGCCGCTTCCTTGATTGCCGGTTCCGTATGGCATTTGGCTCATGGTTTCTTTACGAAAAGGGGCAGACAAATGCTCCTGGACCTGATCCCGAATCTTACTGATGCCATTCAGATGAAACAGAATATTCAATATATGTTAGGTATGTCTAATTTTAAACCTAAATTTGATCGTTTTGATTACCGGGAAAAGATGGAATATATTTTTGGGCTAATCGGGACTACAGTGATTTGCGTAACCGGAGTGGTCATGACCTTTGCTCACTATTTTCCTAAATTTATAGTTGATATTAGTGGAACAGTTCATTTGTGCGAAGCTACTTTAGCAAGTATTACCATCTCTATTTGGCATTTTTACGCTATTCATTGGAAACCGGGGCAATTCCCCCAGGATACCTGCTGGATTGATGGATTAATGAGTATGGAGCATCTTAAGCATGAGCATCCATTACAATGGGAAAAAGTAATGAAAGAGAGGGAATCTGCTAAAAAGAAACAGGAGGATATCCCCATTTTTACTACTCCCTCGACAAGTGGGCCATTCTCTAATTTGCCGGAATCGGAGGAGGAATAATCAATGAAATATGGACGAGGAAATCTTGCTAAATTTATAAGCGGTATTGCAGCTTTATTATTAGTTGTCGGTTTACTCATGATGAGTAAAGCTTTCTTTTGCCCTGACAAGGGGGTACACTATGGCCCCCCTGGCCTAGATATAGAAGAAAGCGCTCCTGATACTCTATCAGAAATCGCTAAGATGCAACCTGCCTCAGAGGATATATTCATTAAAATTTTAAAGGAAAAAACCTATTCTCAAATGGAACATTTTCACAATGTCGATGCCAGTTTGGATATTAAAAATAGAGTGCCTACGCTTTGTTTAGTTTGCCATGGGAATTATCCTCACATCAAAAATAAAGAAGTCCGTTCTTTATATAATATGCACACCTTCTTTTGTGCTTGTGAAACTTGCCATATGAAGTCCCCAAATATGAAGTATGTCTGGTTTGATAATTATACTGGAGAGCAAGTGCCGCAAATAAAGGATCGAGTCCCGGAAGATGGTATTTATGCCGGTAATTACAAGGCTAAAATTGTTGCTTGTGTGTGTGATAAGATAGGCAAATATAATAGATTGGATCAGCCTATTACAGAGGAATATGCACAAAGGTACCTCAAATTATGGGCTCAATATAATTATGATCAGCAATCAAAAGCTAAAGCTGAGGTACATAAGCGTCTTACTGATAAACCGGTTACTTGTATTGAGTGTCATCGAAGGAAAAACCCGGTGTTAGATTTTGCTGAACTTGGCTATCCAAAGCATCTTTGCGATGAATTTACAGGAACGGAGGTGGCGGGTATGGTGGGGAAATACAAAACCATGCATCTGCCTACTATGTTCCGGCCTGAAAGCATTATTGAGGGTAAGGAAAATTTGCAAGATGGAAAAATTCCTTTACCTGTTACGCAACAAGGTCTATTTGATTAATTTTAGTAAGATTGAACCTGAATATCAATG
Source organism: Pseudomonadota bacterium (assembly GCA_030605265.1). Lineage (GTDB taxonomy): Bacteria > SZUA-182 > SZUA-182 > DTGQ01 > DTGQ01 > JAUWIR01. The sequence goes on from JAUWIR010000136.1 coordinate 3,338, forward strand.
ATGCCTCATTTGCTATTTAAGAAGAAATTACCCTTGGCGCATTTCCGAAATGTATTAGTATCGTCGTTCATCGTTTGGAGTGTGTTTTTTTTGGGAAGTGGAAAACAAGCCACGGCCCTGGAGATCATTCAAGTCAAACATCTTTTTGATATTCAAAAAGATTCAGTCATCCCTCCTCTTGATCAACCAAGCGCTGTAGCTGTTGACCGGCAAAAAAAAATCTGGGTACTTGACGGGGTGAATAGCCGAGTAGTTTGCTTCAATTCCACAGGTAAATATTTAAGCCAATTCGGTCAAAAAGGGACTGATCCGGGAGAATTTAAATCGCCCCTTGGAATGTCCATTGATTCTGAGGGGCGGATTTATATTGCCGATAGTAAAAATCATCGAATACAGATTATTGATCAAGAGGGTAAAGCCATATCGGAAGTTTACATACCTCCTGATAAATATGGATGTTTAGCCGACCCGACAGATATCGTCATAGATGAAAAGAAACAGCATTATATCATTGTGGACAATGATAACCATAGATTGTTGCTCTACAATAAGAAACTGGAGCTTATCCGTGAAATCGGAGGAGTTGGTTATGAAGAGGGAAATTTTCGTTACCCTTATACGGCTTGCATAGACGGTGAAGGGAATATCTATGTTACTGATGTGATCAATACAAGAGTTCAAGTTTTCAATTCTGAGGGTGATTATATCAGGTCCTTGGGAGAGTGGGGTATTGAAAAAGGTCAATTTTTCAGGCCCCAATCTATTTGCATGGATAAAAAGGAAAGAGTATTAGTTGGCGAGAACTATGCTAAAATTGGCTTAATTCAAGTTTTTGATTCTCAAGGGAATTTATTAGGAATTATTGGAGACTCTCAAGGGAAAAAATTGAGATTTAAAGTCCCTGCCGACCTGTATGTTGACCAGCAAAATAGATTATACGTTGTTCAGATGTTTTCAAGTACTATTAGTGTATTCTCCTTCATCAATTAAGGAAATGATTCCTAAATGCCTAAGAAATAATGTATTCGATCGAAAAAATGTCTAACCGGAAATTTTCCCTATATTATCAATTTTTTCTCTTTTTGTTTTTCATTCCTTTCATTCAGACAATATTTGTCGTTTTTCCCGCCTTTGGACAAATGGTCCCGAACTCCGCGAAAGAATGCGCTATTTGTCATTTCCGCTGGTTGGATCAATTTTACCATGAAGGACGCGGCACTGATCTGGTTGAATATCAAAAAGAGAGGGTAGCTGCCAGTGAGATGATTTGCTATAGCTGTCATAATGGGATTTTAGTTGACTCTCGGGAACGATTTTGGGCAAAAAGAGGGCATCGGGTAAATATGAAACCATCGGAAAAAGTAGTAATTCCGGAGGAAATGCCTTTAGACGAAAAAGGGGAAATTACTTGCGGCACCTGCCACACAGCCCATGGGGTCGCTGATGAGCTACGGTATCAACAAACAATATACCTTAGATTTTGTAATCGAAATTCAGAGATTTGTATGAAATGTCATGTGGGCAAGCAAGGAGGGATTAAAACCGGGAATCATCCAATAGGGGTGAGCACACTGCCAATCCCCACTCGAATTCAGGATAATTATGGTCGGGCAGGGATAAAGAAGGATGCGGTTATCTGTGAAACGTGCCACACTGTGCACGGCACAACTGATAAGAATCTCCTGGTTATTCCAAATAAGACGGATGATGCCTATACGGCCCTTCTCTGTGAATCCTGTCATACGGCAAATCCCAGCATACAGGGGCAAGGAATAGGCATAGGCACTCATCCGGTGGATGATCAACATCAATTAAAACTTCCCAGCCATTGGAAAGATGGATCTCCCATGATTACAGGGCAAAAGGGAGAGGTTCTTTGTATTACCTGCCACTCTCCTCATAATGCCAGGGAAGATACCTCGATATTAGTAAAAGGCGCCCAAAAGCCTATTTGTATTGACTGCCATAAAAAAGAAAAATATGTCATAAATACTGAACATGATTTAACTCTTTCTGCGCCCGCTGAATTGGACCTTTCTTCAAAGGTCGGGCTTCAAACAGGTCTTTGCAGTGCTTGCCATAGACCACATAATGCGGAAAAATATCGTCTTTGGTCAAGGCCTTTATCCGGGCTAAAAGGGGATGCAGGATCTCAAATGTGTGCCAGTTGCCATCAGTCAAGGCTCTGTGCTCAAAAAAAATTAATTGGTCGATATAGTCATCCGGTCAATGAAAAAATGTCAAAAGTTCAGGGAGGACAGAAGTTTCCTTCTTATACTGATCAGGGGCAGATAATAAAGCAGGGAGCAATAGAGCAAGGCAAAATTATGTGTGCTACCTGCCATAATCCTCATCAATGGGACCCCCAAAAGAAAAAATCCGGTCCGGGACAACTTACTGAAGGAGATGCCTCAAACAGTTTCTTGCGTATGGCCAATGATGATAACTCATCATTTTGTTTGGCCTGTCATGAATCAAAGAAAGCTGTGCTTAAAACAGATCACGATTTGCGTATTTCCGCTCAGGAGGAAAAAAATTCCCTTGGGAGAACTTGCCATCAAGAGGGCCCTTGTAGTGCATGTCACGTAGTGCATAATGCCCAAGGGGGTAAATTATGGGCCCGTTTTCTCCCTCAAGCGCAGGACCCGATCTCATCGTATTGCGAAAGCTGTCACCGAGAAAAGAGCTGTTCTCAGAAAAAATTAGTTGGGATTAATACTCATCCTGTGGTGGTTAATATTGATGCTGTCGGGGGGAAGACCACCTTGCCCCTTTTTAATGAGCGGGGAAAGGTATCCTCCCAAGGCAAACTGGTTACCTGTGCTACTTGCCATAATGTGCATGACTGGAAACCGGATAAAGAAGGCATGGGGTATGGAAAAAATGTTGAAGGTGACGGGCAAAGTAGTTTTTTACGGATAGCTAACGATTATAATTCAACCTTGTGCCTGGATTGTCACAGTAATAAAGCGTGTGTTGGTAAAACAGATCATGACCTTCGGTTTATCCTTTCAAATGAAAAAAATATCATGGAGCAAACACCGGCCAAAAGCGGGCTGTGTGGAGCCTGCCATCTTCCTCATAATGGGGCTTCAATATTAATGTTTGCCAAAGAAATTAATTATGGGGGTGATGTTGCCAATCTTTTATGCACCAGCTGCCATAAAGAGAAAGGGTGTGCGGAAAAGAAAATAATTTCCGGAAATACTCATCCCATGGATAAAGGGATCAAAGAAGCTGATGGAAAGACCTCTCTTCCCCTTTATATGCCTGATGGGACCAAAAAAGAGGAGGGAAAAGTTGCTTGCGCCTCTTGCCATAGCGCTCATCAGTGGTCTTCAACCAATTCGGCTAAGGGTACAGGAAAAAATCGAGAAGGCACTGCCAATGACAGTTTCCTTCGACTATCAATGTTGCCGGAGCCTGTCCTTTGTGAAAATTGCCATACAGAGGAGGCGCAGGTTGTCAAGACGGACCATGACATGGGGAAGATGTTTAGCGAGGAAAAAAATATCCAAAACACTACAGTGAAAGAGTCGGGGGTTTGCTCGGCATGTCATTTGGTGCATAATGCTCCGGAAGATAATATGTGGGCAAGGGAACTCCCTGCTGTTGCCGGAAGTTTGATAACCCGGGAGTGTGCCAGTTGCCATTACCAGGGGAAAGTCGGAGAAAAAAAATTAATTGCCCCCTTTTCACATCCAACCGACATCCCCCCAATGGACAAGGAGATAGCCACCAATTTGCCGCTGTATACTTTTTCAGGGGCCATTGATCAGTCGGCGGATGGTTTACTCACCTGTAACACCTGTCATAATCCCCATCAATGGTCTCCGGCAGAGAGCGCCTCCAAAGGGAATTCAGGTGAAGTTCGGGTATCGCTGGAGAAAAACCCTGAAGGGGATATCCATAATAGTTTTTTACGATTACCTGAAAAGAAACGCAAGAACCTTTGCACTGATTGCCACAAAAATAAACAATATATTTGTAACAGTGAGCATGATTTAGCTTTTGTCGCTATAGAGGAAAAAAATATTCAGGGGAAAACTATAGAGGAGTCAGGGGTGTGTTCCGGTTGCCATCTCGTTCATAACGGACCTTTTAAAAATTTATTATGGGCAAGGCAACTTCCTGCTGAAAAAGACTTTATGCTGGCAACTTGTCTATCGTGCCACCATGAAGGAAAATGTGCAGAAAAAAAACTGGCTTTTCTGGGTATTCATCCTAGTTCCTTTGTTTATACAGGAAAGGTAACCCAATTTCGTCGTATGGGAAATAACGATTTTCAGACCTATTTTCCTCTCTATGATAAGAAAGGAAATAAATCTCTTATTGGTTTTGTCACTTGCCCTACCTGCCATAATGTCCATCAATGGGACCCGGAATCAAAGGTCTATCCTGATGAGGAGAAAAATATTGAGGGTGACCCCCGGAATAGTTTTTTGAGAAATAGTGGGGCTGATTTTTCTATTTGCTTGGATTGCCATGGGTTTGAGGCTATTTTGCGGTATAAAAATTATCATGTCCCCTCAGAATGGCAGAAAAAATATTGGAAGCCAGGGCAAAAAGTAAAAATTGGTAGATAAATTTATTCTTCCATCCAACTAAGCACACTCAATGGCGGTGAGCCTAACTCATCGAATACATGGCGAATAAGATCGCCACACCATTGAACATCAGGATTCCCTCGTATACTAAATTCATTTTCCGTCATGACGGCCCCGGTGACCTGAATACCATGGCATCCACCGCCGGTTTGACGAAGGTTTCCCAGAACAATAACAATGCCAAACCACTGGAGTTGTCCTGAAAGGTGAAGGTCTCCTGTAACAACTAATACTCCAAAGCCGGTCTTGTGCCCTGAAATAGTTTGACTACCATCAATATAAACAACTTGAAGGTCATCGGGGGCTCCAATCGTTGTTGTACACCCAGTTGGAATACTGGTTAGGTCCGGCGGATAATCGCGATAATAGTGGGCCATTTCAACAAGGTCGAGTTCGGGAACATTGTAGGCCATTTTATCTGGATTTGAGGTTATTAATTGATTAGGATCGAAACCAAGGGGGTCACGATCAGTAATGTAAGGTTGAGGTGTGGCTACGCAGGGAGCGCTGGTGTCATTATTCGGATCACCGTCATCTACCCAAGAAGGGCAACTTGAATCTCCATAAATCCGATTGGGTTGACCATTGTTATCTCCTGTTCCACAATACACAGGAGAGGTGATGTCCCCTGGGGAAACACTTTTTTCAAATTCAGCTATTATTTTTCGATTGGAGGACTGAGAAGGATCTTTTCCCTCGGAAGTGACTTCATATATTTCTTCATTGGAATCATAGGAAATATAATATCGATATTCAAAAGAGCTGCTATCAGAAGCTTGGCGCCATTGATTAAGAGTGGCCGTATTATTATTTATTTTGGCCATTGCCTCGGCAATACCTGCCTCGCAATCATAGAAGGCCTGAACACTTTGCATATAGTTATGACTCACTTTTTTTTCTGTTGAGGTAATAGTCATTGCTGCAGTCCCCAAAAGAAAAAGGATAGACATCAAGCCCATTACTGAAATTAAGGCCAATCCTTTTGAATCTTTTTTTAGCCTGACAAGGTTTAGCATAGGATTTTCCTCCTTTCTATTAAGGAGTTACCAAATTTATGTTCCAGCATCACTTGTTTCCACGGAAGCCGTATTTCCATGGATATCAGTAGCTGTTACAATAACCGTGCAACTATGGCTTTGGTGCCGCCAATAGGTCCCCTGGTAGGTGTCCCCGCCACTATTTGTTAAATTATCCCCTCCGGAATCATGGGACCCTGAGTA
>JAUWIR010000639.1 GCA_030605265.1 Pseudomonadota bacterium
ACCCCCACTCTTTTAATCTATCCTCTTATTGATATCATCAGATACCTTCAGGATCGTCTGAATATTGAAGAATTCTCTGTGGAAACTCATCCTAACGATTTAACTGTAGAAAAAATAGAAGCACTTTCTCAAAATGGAGTAAAGCGTTTATCAATAGGGGTTCAAAGCTTTAGTGATGATATACTTCAGGAATTAGGGAGAAATGCTAACAATAGTGAATGTGCAAAAAACGCAATTTCCCTGGCTCAAGGAAAATTCAGGACGGTAAATGTAGATTTACTTTGGGATTTACCTCAACAAACTCTTCAGCATTTAGAAAAAGACATTTCAACTCTTTTCCAACTGGATGTGGATCAAGTTACCTTCTATCCCATTCTTCCCTCACCAAATAAGAAAACCCTTCTTGAGCAAAGATTTCACAAAATCAATCGAGGATTATTTCAAAAGAATCATCATCACAAACAAATTTATGAATTTATCCTCAAGTCAATGAAAGGAAAATACATTCCCTCAACAGTATGGTGTTTTTCAAAAAACACCAACCGGATTATTGACGAATATGTTATTGAATGTAAAGAATACATTGGCTTAGGCTGCGGATCAGTTAGCATGATCAATGGTTTTTATAATGTTAATACCTTTCCTGTTGATAAATACAATCAATTTTTAGCTAGAAATGAGCTACCCATTGTACGAAGTAAAAAATTAACTGCCGGGGAATTGTCTAATTACAATTTGTTGACTAATCTATTTGGGGTTAAAGTAAATAAAAAACAAATCTGGACCAATCCCCAAGAAAAGAAGGAAAAATATTTAAAATATAAATTATTTATTCTGAAAAAATTGGGCTTTCTTACAGAAAATAAAGATTCCTTCCATTTAACTCCCAAGGGGATGTATCAAATCGACCTGCTCATGCGACAAACCTTTGTAGGGATGAATTCTTTACGAGAGCGATGTTTAGAGGGACGAATATAAAAATGATGAAAGAAAAATTCTTGGAATTAATGAAAGAGCGAAGAAGCGAACGAAAATTTCTTAATATCCCTATCCCCAAAAATCAAATTGAGAAAATCATCGATTGTGCCAGTTTCGCCGCCACAGCCAGAAATATCCAACCTTGGGAATTTATCGTAATTACAGATACAACCACGAAAAAACTCATTGCCGATCTTGCCCCAAATGGCAGTTTTTTAGCAAACGCCCCTTCTTGCATTGCTGTTTTTTGTCAGGACACCAAATATTATTTGGAAGATGGATGTGCAGCAACAGAAAACATACTATTGGCAGCCACTTGTCTTGGCATAGCTTCCTGTTGGGTAGCCGGTGATAAAAAACCCTATTGCCAAAAAATCCGGTCTCTTCTTTCCCTGCCGGAAAATTATAAATTAATCTCTATTATTGCTTTAGGATATTCTGAAGAAAAAGCAGCGTGCCCGCCAAAACGTCAATTGAATGCCGTTTTGCATTGGGAAAAATATCAAAAGAACATTTGAGGAGATTAATAAATGATTAAATGGTGCGATTTCCAATGCGAAAACGCTTCATTTGCCAAGGATGAGGCCATTGATGGAAGCGGGAGCTGCAGGACTTTTCAAGCAGTTTGGTGTGAAAAGTTAAATAAATACGTTCATAAAAACTCCCCTTGCGCAGCTAATGCTGAGGAACAAAAAAATGAGCCGTCTTCATAATAATAAATCCAGAAACTCCTTCACTCTCTCTTGAAGACTTCCCTTTGATTTATAAAGATCAGCCCCAATTAGATAGATAGTATCAGATTGATATTTCTTTTTAATCTCCGGTAAAGTGCGCATATTAATGCCCCCGGCGGGAGTAGGAAAAGAGGGCTGAATTGTTAACTCAGAGGTGGATAAATTTTGAGCAATTTTTCGACAGGTATCCTCATCAAAACTAAACCGGCCTGTAAAATTGGGGAAAACGACTGCTTCTGCTCCTGCCAGACGGAATAAAGTCCCCAAAAGGACCTCCGGTGCAATCCCCTCACAGGGGCTATTAAAAAAGGCACCACTTAAAGCCGGATGGGCCATCAAAAAAAAAGAATAATTTTTGTTTTTAACAAGAGAGTATAAAAAATCCAAGCCAACAATCATGGGCTGAAAAAGCAAACCATCTATATTCATTCTTGCGGCAAAATCAATTTGTTTATACATATCCTCTAAAGAACCGGTTATATTGGCAAAATATAATATCTTCCTTCCTGTTTTTTCTTGACCTTTATCAATAGCCTCCTTACAAAGTTTAAGGCGATCTTGAAAAGGGCAAAAAATTTGGTTCCCTAAATTATGGTCATCTTTAATAATATCTATTCCGCCAAGGGCAAATTGCCGACAAATATTGGCTAATTCCTGAGGGCTTTTCCCTAAGGGCTTTAAAGCGGCACAACTAAGAGGGCGGTCATAAACCCCTAACTTCTCTCTTATTCCTGCTACGCCGTATTTGGGACCGTGGATCCTTTTCATAAAACTCTCAGGCAATGTAAGATCAATACATTTGATACCCTTTTTTAAAGA
>JAUWIR010000448.1 GCA_030605265.1 Pseudomonadota bacterium
CTCGAGAAGGAAAATCCTGAGCCCACTTTAGAAGTTGAAGCACTCATGCGAAATGTTAAATCACAAATGGAAAAAAGCCTCTCTCTGGGGAAAGCCTTATTGCCGGATGTTGTTGCAATTGCAGGAAATATTGACGATCCAGGTAAGTTGGCGGATTTAATAGTATCCAACCTGGTTCTCAAAACAGAAGAAACCCAGGAAGTTTTGGAAATAATCGATTCTATAGATAGGCTAAAAAAGGTGAATGAATTGCTATCTAAAGAATTAGAAGTACTAGCTATGCAGAAAAAAATCCAATCTCAGGCGAAAGAAGAGATGGATAAAGATCACAGAGAATATTATTTACGACAGCAATTAAAAGCCATTCAACACGAGCTTGGACAGGTAGACGAGCGAACAGAAGAAATTAACGATCTAAAAGCAAAAATCGCCAAAGCAAATCTCCCTGAAAATGCTGGAAAAGAAACAACCAAACAGCTATCAAGACTTGCTAAAATGCACCCTGAGGCAGCAGAAGCGGGGATGGTGCGCAATTACCTTGAATGGTTGATTGAATTGCCTTGGAGTGTTTCCACACAGGACAGCTTAGATATCCTTCAGGCTTCAAAGGTACTCGACGAGGACCATTACGACCTTGAAAAAGTAAAAGAGCGTATACTTGAATATTTAGGAGTGAGAAAATTAAAAAAGGATAAAATGAAAGGGCCTATTCTCTGCTTTGTCGGCCCACCCGGAGTTGGGAAAACCTCGCTTGGTAAGTCCATTGCCAGAGCTTTAGGCAGAAAATTTGTTAGGATCTCTTTGGGTGGAGTAAAAGATGAAGCGGAAATTAGAGGTCATAGGAGAACCTACATTGGCTCTCTGCCTGGCAGAATTATCCAAGGGATAAAACAAGCAGGGTCAAATAACCCAATTTTTATGATGGATGAAGTTGATAAAATCGGTTCTGATTTTAGAGGGGACCCCTCAGCAGCTCTGCTGGAAGTTTTAGATCCGGAACAAAATTTTTCCTTTATCGACCACTATTTAGGCATTCCCTTTGATCTAAGTAATGTTATGTTCATTGCTACAGCTAATTTACTTGAGCCCATTCTGCCGGCTTTTAGAGATAGAATGGAAATTATCCACCTTTCAGGATATACGGAATTAGAAAAGCTCAAAATCTCTAAAAAATATCTTATTCCAAAGCAATTTGAGGAAAATGGAATTACCAATAATGATCTAAATATCTCCGATCAAGCCATTTTAAAAGTTGTATATGAGTATACTAAAGAAGCCGGGCTCAGAAACCTTGAAAGAGAAATAGCCACCATTTGTCGAAAGCGTGCGAAAAGAAAAGCTGAAGGGGTTTTGGAAAAATTAAAGGTTACCCCACGAAACTTACATCTTCTTCTGGGAATTGCCAAATTCTTAAGTGAAACCGAATACGAAAAGGATGATGTGGGCGTTGTTACCGGAATGGCTTGGACTATAGCTGGAGGCGAAATTATTCACATTGAAGCAACTAGTATGAAAGGGAAAGGCCAACTCATTTTAACCGGTCATCTTGGTGATATTATGAAGGAATCTGCTCAGGCGGCTCTCAGTTTTGCCCGATCTATGGCTGAAGACTTAGGTATCCTAGAAAATGTCTTCTCAGATAAAGATATCCATATTCATATTCCCGCCGGGGCCATACCTAAAGACGGCCCTTCCGCCGGGGTTACTATGGCGACCTCCTTGGTTTCACTTTTTACTAAAAAACTTGTCCGGAATGACATTGCTATGACAGGCGAAATTACTCTGAGGGGGAGAGTTCTTCCGGTTGGGGGATTAAAGGAAAAAGTACTTGCAGCAAAACGTATAGGAATCCACCACATTGTTGTTCCTGCCCGAAACAAGAAGGACATCCTGGATATTCCCAAACAAATACGGCAGAATATGCACTTTAGTTATGCAGAAAAAATGGAGGATATATTAAAAATCGCTTTAAAACATAGTAATGATCATGACCAAAGAAAAATAAAACCAAAACCTTCTGAGCAACTCGTTTCAGCATAAAATGATCTATTAGGGTTAGGGGGTTTAGAGTGCTTCACATTGCTACAGAACAAGAAATCAAACAAGGAGTTATCACCGACGTTTATTTCCTTCGCACTGAAAAGATCCTTAACAACAAAAATTTACATCAACGGGTCATAGCTGAAATTTCACTTAAAAGCCTACCTCATAATTACGAATGGGGGGTCTTCTCTGGCTTAGAGGAGGTTCTCCATCTTCTTGATAAACTGCCGATAACCCTTTATGCTATTCCAGAGGGCACTCTTTTTACTATTGATCAACCGTTACTTTACATTGAAGGTAGGTACACAGATTTTTTGAAATTTGAAACATCTCTACTTGGCCTTCTTTGCCAGGCATCAGGTATTGCCACCAAGGCCTCAAGATGCCGAAAAGCTGCCAATGATCGTTCTATAATCAGTTTTGGAGCAAGAAGAATGCATCCGGCTATTGCACCGATGATTGAAAGAAACGCTTTTATTGGAGGATGCGATGGAGTTGCCGTACCAAAAAGTGCTGATCTAATTCATGAAAAACCTGTAGGAACCATGCCTCACTCTTTAATCCTCTTAATGGGAGATGTAGTAAAAGCAGCCCTTGCTTTTGATGAAATAATTGAGCCTGAGGTTAAACGTGTAATTTTAATTGATACCTTCTGTGATGAAAAAAAAGAAGCTCTTCAAGTAGCTCAGACACTGGGTGAAAAGCTTTTTGCTTTACGATTTGATACCCCCAAATCTCGCAGAGGAAATATGCGCCAAATCCTGGAGGAGGTTCGGTGGGAGCTTGATCTTCGGGGCTATCAGCAGGTCAAATTATTTGTTAGTGGAGGGATTGATGAATTTCAAATTCTTGAACTGAATTCCGTAGTAAATGCTTATGGCATTGGGACCTCTTTAAGTAATGCCCCTGTACTGGATTACTCACTTGATATCGTCGAAATTGAAGGCACACCGATTTCTAAACGTGGTAAAAAATCCGGAAAAAAACAACTCCTTCAATGCCCATGCTGTTACAAAAGACTCGTCCTCCCGGAAAAAACCCTTAACCAGGACTCTAAACCTGTTTGCTCCTGTGGCGCTGCTTTTCAATCATTACTTTATAAAATTTTAGATAATGGTAAAATGTGTACCACTTCCCCTTCCCCTCAAAAGATCAGAAACTATGTTTTCAACCAATTAAAAAGGTTCTCCATCTCTAAACCGTCTTAATCCCCAGCTTTTCAGTAATTTGCTTTTTTATGTATCGATCTACCATTTGAGACAGAGCTTCCTTATCATCACCTGTAATTAATGATCGAAAAATTCCCAATGAAAGCCGAAAACCCCCTTTATGCAATCTTCCGCCATACTCACCTTTTAACACATCAGGAAAAGTCTCCTGAATAAATTTTTCCGGTTGAATCACATCACTATTTGTTCTTAATGAACAATCTATATATTCTCCAACAATTCCATATACTAAAACCGTATCTATACCCACGCGTTTTAATAAAAAATCTGCTGCTTGAGGGATGGCATCTCGCTCATCCCTTCTGACAATTCCTGCTGCAGATAATAAAAAATTTTCATAGATATCTTTATGTTGATATGCCTGGAAAATAATGTCCATTGTAGAAGGCGTTAAATTCTGTTGAGAAATTTTTCTCAATAAATCAGCGTCTGCATACTTTGATAAATACCCCATAGATAAATAATCTTTCTCTTTTGCTAATATCAAATTATCAGTGTCAACCCGTATTCCATGGATCAAGGATGTGGAAATGGATACTTGACCTTCTTTTAGGTTTTCCAGAAAATTTAAATTTTTCAAATATTCTGCATATATAGTGGCTGTTGCCCCGACATCCTTCCTTATATCAATAAAATCCGCCTCTATAGGGCCAATTTGCTCATGATGATCTACAATCGAAGCTACCGGCATATTTTTTACCAGATCAATCAATTTAATATCCGGTTTTTGAGTATCAACAAGAGCAATAGCCACATAATCTTCAAAAGTAAATCCCGGATGATAAATTGTCAGCTCAATATCAAGTAATTTCAATAAAGCCCTATTTTCTTGATGGCTAACTTCTTCAACATGCAATATCGTGGATTTAACTCCCCATATCTTCAAAATGGCTTTATGAGATAAAGCGGAGGAAATGCTGTCAGGATCCGGGGCCCCTCTAAGTATAATTAAAATACTCTTATTTATATAAGGTAACATTTTTTCATGCAATTCTTTAATGCGAGTTTCTTCTGTCATAAACATCCTGC
>JAUWIR010000054.1 GCA_030605265.1 Pseudomonadota bacterium
GAGAAATAAATTTTAATGTGCCTGTTCTAAAAAAGGGAATCAAGAGGCTTGTCTTTTGATTTTTCTCTGTGTCTCCGTGCCTCCGTGGTGAGCAGTCAAAACTGGTTTTATTTAGGAAAGATGTCTAATGTTATAGGCAATTAAGTATAGTGTAGCTGTAAATCATCTCTCGCAAAGGGCGCAAAGTTAAAAGCTTATAAAACAGTTTGCTTTGCTTTGCGCCTTTGCGAGAACATAAGTTTTTAACCATGCATTTAAGTCTCAGTGAAGGAGTCCGAAAAATAATAGATAAATCTTCTCTTTTTCCATTTTAATCTTGACATTTATTAAGTCGATTTGGTATATTATTTTATAATAGCGTATGAATGATTTTTAATTTTTTTGGAGGTTTAGGTGAGAGTTTCCCGTGATTCAAAGAAGACTACATATGCTTTAAAATCCCCAGTAAAGGTTTATGGCTTCTCTAGTTTTACAAGTTTAGGTAATAGAAAGGCAACTTTTTCTATCTGCAAAACTTTTCTTAAATGTGTAATCTTTTACATATAGCCAGAGCCTATCTGTAAATATTGTGAAATCAATAAGTAATTAGAATAATTCAATTTGATTATGCATCCTGCTTCACACTATTTGGTTGGAGGGTTTTTAAAATTAAAAAAAAATTTATTTATTAATATCATAAGATTATTTATAGGGCGATTATTTTTGATTTTTTTTTATTCTTTTTTAATCCCTAAATTCTTATTCCTAATGTAATAAATAACTATTTTATCAAGCTTGCCGCTATTTCACGGTATAATAAATGAACTTGGCCTAATGATCATGCAGCACGTTCCTTTTTATTCATTTATGACCATTTCTACTGAAAGATCCTGAAACGGATCGAAAAAAAAAGATCTTAAAAAATCAATACATTGTTGGAATTATCCCATTTAAAAGGACTGATTCTGATTGATAACCTTGAGATTATCAAAAAAGGATGGAAAACTAAAATTTATTTATTTTTAAAAATGATTTTTTTTAAAAATCGGAGATGTTTGGGAAACGGTTTATATTTTTTTAGAAATTTAACATCCAATATATTTATAATATTATATTTTATTTGACAATGTAGCATTGTGGAGATAAGGTATGTATTTTTTAATAAATTTTAATGAATGTTATGGTATAGGAATTGCATAATTAATCAAAAGTGATAACTATTTTTTTAAGGTTACTGTGACTAAAAAATAATTTTTGATATTTTTATGCAATGTTATCAAAATTCGTTTAAAGGAGCTCAAGGAGCGGGGGTATCTTAGCTTCGGGAAGAGAGGAGTAAGGCTATTGAAAAGTTTATTTCAAAATTTGTAAGAAAACTGATGATTAATGAAAAAATATTTCAGTGGAAGAAGGATTTTTTTTAATAGGGAATTTGGCGCTCAATCAATCGACGCTGTGGTTCTGAGGGGAGAAGATAAGCATTACCATTGACCTCCTGTCTGCCATGATAAAAGTTGCCTGATCAGCCTTTCAAAGAGTATCAAAATTCCTGGAGTATTACTTATGCTACATTTTATTAATTTTAATATTTATTATATTTTTTAATTTAGTAATGAATTTTATAATAGTACTCATTAATATCCAAGGAGGTGGCAATGCAGAAACAGAAAAACATTTTAAAAAAAAAGGGGGTGGTGTAAGCGCAGGAAAACGCAGGAAAAAGGAAAATTTCGACTTGGTGGAGAAAGGCTTTGATTTTTAACGCCCGGTAATGGCTCCGAAAAATATTTTTATTAAGAATTGGAGGTTTTTGAATGAATAAGAAAAAATGGACGTGTTTTTTATCGATTTTAATGTTTATGGTGGTGGCCATAATAGGCACGGCGACAAGCGCGTTTGCTGATTTGGCTGCCAATTGTTATCTGCAGCCGGTGGATAGTGATCTGCGATGGCAGGCCGCTGAAAGTGTTACTGTCACTGAGGGAGAGGGTGAGGCCGCGGTTACAGTTACATTCAATAGAGGCTTTGTGAATGTTCACGATGACGTTGGTAATGCTGATACTGACCCTAATCTGTATGTTTTGGTTACAGGGTGGGGCGGCGACCCGGGGCAATCTCCCAGCGGGGCCCAGGTGCTGATTAGATGGTATGAAGGAGGAGATAACTCCCCTTATTCTTGGATGGGGGAAAACCCTTTATCAGATTATTTAGAAAATATTAGCAATCATCTTTACTTTAATGACGATGGGGACTTAGTAGGTCATATACCCTTGGATTTAATTATAGATGGTGGTATACGCCTTTTGACTAAGAATGCCGCCTTTAGGATCGTCTTCCGAAAAGATATAGCCACTGAAGTGATCTACCCTGCCGGTACTGGTGAACACAATTCAACTACGCCTGCCCTCTCCAAAAATTATTTTATAGTAGTGGATGGAGATATGGCTGACGATAGTGATAAAACTCTGTTAACCAACTTCCCGACCGACGATGAGAGTCCTGATAAAATCTCGTCAAGTAATGCCTACTTAGAAGATCTTATGTTAATGTATAATTACTTTGACCTTAGAATAAAAAGCCAGCTGGTTGATCATGATCATGATGACGCTACTGTTGATATAAAGATACCCATAGGCTATGAGTTGCAATACGATCCAAATGTTACAGGTGAAGTAGACTGGACGCCGGTGCCTAATTTATCAGGGCAGGCCATGTCTAATGTCCTATTTGATTCAGATAATCATGTTATACATATCAATATGGCTGATCTTATTACTGAAATAGGATCAAATGTGAACGGTTTGCGCTTAGTAGTTTTTGATAAGGCCGGTCGTACGGAAAAGATAGATTATTCGGCGGCAACCACTGAAATTACTTTTGCCCAGCACGTAAAGACAATTGCCGGTGTGGGCTATAACCCTAAGACGAAAGACCTTGGTTGCAATGACTTTGGAATTTCCTTCCCCGCAAAACTAGAGACCGCTGCTACCGCGGACTATCCATTAACGAGTAGTATAACTCATAGCTCAACTGGTATGAGAATAAATGGTGAACTTTTGAATTATAGCGGAATTTTGGATGATAGTACTGATCCTAATGTAGTTGACGTTGATGATGATGGTAGTGGTAATGATGATGTCATACCAGAGTATGATAATGCCTTGTTGGGTGGTGCAGCGTTGACATGGAGAGGTGTTGGGACTGCAATTGACTTTACTGATGCGCCAATGGTTTTGCGTCAGACAAGTGCTATTGATATTCTTGGCACTGATGTTGTTCATGTTGTTTTTGTTGGTATTGATGATGGTATTGGCCCGAAATTATGTGATGCCTATTTGAATAAGGCCGGTAATAAGGTAACCCTATACTTTAGTGAAAATGTGACTGAAGTTAGTGCAAGTATGAGCGACCTAAGCATCGTGGACGCAGCTAATAATCCAATAACTACCGGCTTTGGGAGCCCCAATTTTTCTACAGATAATCATCGGCTTATTATTGAAAATCTTACTGTCGACAGTATAGCCGACGGCTATAAAATTGACATAAGTGATGACAATGGTGATGCCAATGAAGGGATAGCTGATACACACGATAATTTTGCCAAGGAGCTATGTGGGTCTGATGATAATGAATTTCCGGCTGTAATTTCTGAGATGAGGTCCATTGTAAGGCAGGAGGTAGTTGCCTATAATACTCAAACTCACCAATTGACTATCGAGATTGAATTTGATAAGCCCATGAATGGAGATACTATTAAGGGAACTAATATTTATGTTGGATGGTTAAATTTAGTGGGTGCGGCAGATGTAGAGGATACTGAATTAGCAGGCGCTATAGTAGGGTCTGCTGACAACGCATATACTATTGCTGACTATGACACCCCCACGTATGTTGCTACGTTTTATGTTAGGGTTAATAAAGTTTCTGGTGATGCGCTAGGTCCACTAATAGGAACAGATCTGGCATCATTGCCTCTCATTGAATTCAGGGAGACACTTAGTTATACCAATATTAAGGGTTCGACCGGCGCTCCGATTGAGTTTGCAGCTTCCGCCGCAACGTATCAGGACCTGGACGATAAAGTAGGGCCCTATATTTCTTCAGCCGGCTACACTCAGAACGGTGAAGCCTTTTCACTTCCGCAGGAAGTTAGCGCCACCCTGGCTGTTAACTTTAGTGAGCCAGTTGATTTTAGCAGTATTTCTATTTTAGATTTTAAAATCGATGACGTTATTTGGGACGACTATGTTCTATCGTATGTAACCAAATCTGAAGGGGACCCCAATACTGTACTTTTTGAAATTTCAGATCAAGCAGATGCCGGGATTCAAGTAGCTAGCGGCATTGAAATCGACTTGGATGTTTCCCTCAAAGACATCTTCATTAACGGTGGCAGGGAGGTACTTGATAGTTCTGCAAACTCCAGCGATAAGGTTACTGTAAGCGAGTTTAATGATGATATTGCTATTGCTGATAAAACCGGCCCATGGGTGGTAGATGCTTACACATATGATGATCTTACTGAAGATCCGGCAGATCCAAACCTTAATGCTGTATACCTTAAATTCAACAAGACAGTTGTTCTAAATAATGCGGAAACAAATTTTCCTGATCCGAATTATACTGCAGGATTAACTTCAAGTTCTCAAAGTAGATTTAACATTGATGATGTAAGTCTCGATGAACTTGGTACTGGTACTAACATTGGAATTATGGTCACTTTTGAGGGTGGCAGCAATTTTAAAACCGGTGATAGGCCTGTGATAGTTATTGGCGCTAAAGGTAATGCAGCATCTTTCCTTAAAGATACTTCATCGTCGGCTAATTCTGTTCAGGATCTTGCGGCTGACGGAAGTCTCACTATCACCCCTCGTGATGATGCCGCTCCAAGAATTAGGACTGCTCGGGCCATAAGGCAGGGCACAACAAATACTTGGAGTGTAATGGTTGAATTTACCGAAATGGTTGATCCTAACAGCTTGTACTCAGTTCCGGGCAGAACTTCGACGACGTATGGTGATGCTACTGAGAATGCTGCTACTAATGCCCAAGATGATTTTGCAATAGTTACTGATGGTGGTATAGCCGGGTTCAGTGGCGCTGAAATCAAAAGCTATGATCTCGTTGAACCAACTATGGCCTATTTCACAGTAGATTTAACTGTAGGTGGATTGTTGTCTAATGCATTCATTGTTCCACAAAACGGTACTACCGATACTGGCTTCTATGATAAGGCATCCCCCGTGGGTAACGATGTTATCGATGAGGCTAACAATTCAAAGGGCGCTGCACCTGGCGATCCCATACCTGGCTATGGCATATACAGGGTTGCCATTCGCAGCGGTGACGTAACCAATTCTTATGCCACTGTAGTAGCCCCATTAGGCGGCTATACCAAAAGCTGGATGAGTATCGAAGGGCAGATTGTGCGCTGGGAAGATGGTGTAGAATCCAACGGTGTATTGGGTGATGATCCATATACCCCGTGGCCTGATCAAAACACTGTCTATCTTCATACTGATAAAGCCAACTTGTTTGCTTTGTCAACTGAAAAACTTGCTCAGTTCGTGCATTATGATTCTACTGATAATGACAACGTCGATCCCACTTTAACTGTGAATAGCAGTCCTTCTCGGGCTAACAGTAATGATCGCGTCTATCAGCTGATTGATGCTTCCGCTATTGCTCAAAACATTCCTTTATATGTTGATAATGACGGAGTTGTTAATGTAACGGATGATGATGGAACGAAACTGGCTGCTTCCCAGATAACCCAGATGGGACAGGGAGTTGAATATTATTATACTGGTACCGGCGTAGTAACCACTAACGAGGCTCAGGCGACTAGTACAGATGTTTATTCATATCTTAATCTACATGAGGCTGATCTTTATGCTCACGCTGATGGGGCTGTTAATGAAAATGCTACTTCCGGTGTGCTCTTAACAGATGAAAATTTGGTCGCTGGCTTCGTAGATGAGACAGAATTATATTATCATGCTGCAAGTGGTGATGCTGCTGCTCTCGTAAATGATACCGCTGCTGAAGGAACGGAACTTGTATTTACAACTTACCGGGCTGTCGAAGGTGAGCTTGACATCAGCGACGTAAAGCATATCTTCTGGCAAACCTACAATTATGGTTCTACCGCAATAGAGCCGGACCCGGAAGATTCTGACGACGAAGGTATTGAAGTAGAAAACGACTATGACGGATCATTCGGGATGCACGTTTATGGGAATGATAATCCATCCGGCACTGCCAATGGATTTAATCATAATGATGCAATTATCTTGATCGTTGATACTATTTATGTTGATTCTTATGTCGCTCCTGTGTTCATTTCCTCCGCGGCCGTAGATTATCTTGATTATACCTCCCCCAGACCGGCTACTTCACTTGGTTCCGGCACTGCCTTGTGGGACCCTGATGATGCTGTTAACAAAACCAGCAAGGTCCTCCCATTGTGCATTACTTTTGATTCCGGTGGTACTGAGGCTGTCGGCACAACTGCCGAGAAGAGTTTTTATGGCGATATGAGTATGCAGGAAACCATTCCTCTTAGAAATGGCTGGAATTTCTTCTCCTTTAACGTAAAGAAAGCCTATTCGCGCTCCAGCGCTTTTGGTTATCCCATTAAGACAGGGACTAACGAAAACAGGACGGAAGTTCAAGTGAGCAGTGTCAGGAATGTGCTTTTTTCCATTAAAAATACCTATTCACTTGCCATCGAGTTATACGACAATGCAGAAGGCGACATGCGCTCCTTAGAGCCTAATGCACAAGAGGATTCTGATGAAGGGTCCTTGTTCTTAGCTGTTGGATACGGGTATTGGATAAAAGTTATTGCTCCGGAAACTGATGCTGTTGTTTATTTAACTATGTTCGGGCCGAGAGTAACGAATTCAGAGGCCAACACTATCGCAATAGATGAAGGATGGAATCAGGTCGGCTACTTTGGCGAAGATGTCCAATATGTTGACGGGGAGGCTTTCAATTTGTTATATTCGACATCTCCTACAACATATATCTACAGACCGGCTGATCACATATTCCGTTCTCTTGAAGTTGATGATGTGCCTATTTATACTGCTGTGAGGACCTTTGATCTGTATGGCGGTCACGGGTACTATTATGATAACGAGACAGAGACAATTGGCGGCGATTTCCACGGCATTGGACCGGGATACGGTCTATGGATCAATGTTACTGAGGATGCAAACTTGTACTGGAATTCGACCGAATAAATCCCCGTTGTTAAGTCGCTGATTGAAGCGCAGTTGATGTGAATTGTCTTGAGGGGGCTTTGAAAGAAAAAGGCCCCCTCAAGATTTCTCTTGAAAGGTTTATTTCCAAAGAAAGGAGCATTGAGGATAAAAGATAAGATAAAATTCAATTCAAAACTTGACCTAATAAATAATTAGGACAAGAATAATAAATTAAATATCTAAAAAAATAAAAAGTAAATAGATAAAAAAAAATAAAAGAAAAAGAGAAGATTTAGGCTGTGTCGGGTAATTATTGGTATTATGGAGAAGGTAAGCAACAGGAAGAAATGAAATAAAAAAGTGTAAACTGATAAATGAAGGATGGCAAAGAACACAAAGAAATAAAGAAGAGCGCTTAGGGAATAATTATTTTTAAGGAGGAAAAAAAGATGGGAAAAGGGTTTCATGATAATTCTTGGAATAAAATCGCTTTTTGGGGGTTGATTTTTATTATAGTTATTGCCTCTGCATTAATCTCAAGAAAAGTTATTCAAATGATACCATCCGGGTCGAAAGAGAGCGCCAAGGAGGCATTGAAAAAGAAAGGGAGAAAAACAGCAAAGGCCCCCCGAAGAAAAAATAATCGTATTAGCGCGCTTGATAACAATTTGTTGGAGCAGATTGAGCAAGAGGAAAAAATATTATCGAAAAAAGACGCATCTTTAAAAAAGGAAAAGGGCCCTCATGGGAAAAATTTCTCAAAAGGGGAGTTGTCCCAAGCATCGTCTTTAACCGCCAAAGTGAGGGATTATTCTCTTTCAGGTAAAGATATTCCCTTAATTGCCGGGAAAAATACGCGAAAAAAGGGAAGCCTCGGCAAGCAGGAAGGCAGAAAAAGATATGGGGGGGCGCAGGCACAGATAGCTCAAGGGAACAATTCTATTGAAAAGTCGAATAAGTCTCTTGACGGGGATAGGTTTTCTTCCAACACTCTTTCCAGGCAGGCAAAAACAGGGACATCCCTGAATAGTTACTCTTCGGGCTTGGGCACGGGAGGAGAAGAAAAGGTAAATATATCCGCCTCATCCTCTCCGGAAGAAAAGGACCCTATAGATGAATTTGAGCAGGGGCCGGCTTTGCCGCCTGTTATCAGTTCTGTAAATCCGAAGATCCTCTATCGGAGCGATAAAAATAAAATTGTCTTAGAGGGGCAAAATTTTCAAAAAGGGGCCACCATCTTTGTGGGGGAACGCGAAGTACCCACACGTATCCATCAAACTCAGAGTATCTTGGTGGCTGAAATACCTGAAAAATTATTAACAGCGCAAAATTATAATCTGGTAACGGTCGTAAATCCGGACGCTCAAATAGATACCTTTGAAGCCGACTTTATTATAGAAGATCATAAACCTGTATATTCAAGATACTTTTATGATATTAAGGGCTATATTAACAATCTGCCCACCGGTGGCAACGACAAGGCGTTAAAAGCCTTTGATGATGAGGGAAGAGTGATAGGCGTTTCCTCTGTCAAAGCAGACGGCACATTTCCTATCATGCATCTGTACATGGATGATCCACAAACTGAAGAAAAAGAAGGCTTGGAATATCAGGAGGCTATTAAATTTATGGTGGGTGATTATTCCGTGGCAATGTCAAGCGGCAAGGAATATACATGCAATCCTGCTTTTGATCGTCTAACTCATCTCGAATTATCAGTTGTTGTTAGTTATAATAACTAAGGAAAGAAAGATTATAAGCATCGAAGGAACAATAGAATGAAAAAATCCGAGCGGAAAAAGGGTGGATGGAACAAAACGGCATGGCTGGTCTTTTTTCTTTTTTTCTTTAGTTTTCTGCCTCAGGCGCAGGGGGCAGGGCATTTTGTTTTGGATGTAAGCGGCTATAAGCCCCCGGGCAGCTATATGCAACTATCAATAGACCTTATCATTGACGGACAGGTTGGACAGGTTGGCGATGAAATCGGTATTTTTCATCAAGGGGTATTGTGCGGGGCCTATGAAATAAAAGAGGGGATTACCGACCATTATTGCACTGTGTATAATAATCAGATTATAGTGCCTGAAAACCCGGCTATAGGGCCAACTGAAGGCTCAATATTAGAGGTGAAAATTTGGGATGAGAGTGAGGGCCGGGAAATTCAAAGCTGTTGCCAATTGGGTATTCAGGAGGAGATTAATGTTGGCGGGGCCCCCAAATATCTTTGCTGTCACATATGGGCTGTGGATATTAACTGCTATGGAGCAGTAAAAATTTTTTCCATAGACCCGAATCAGGCAATCAATGAGCTGCCCGCACAGATTACCATCACAGGGGTACATTTCCTGGAGGGCCTTACTGTTTCTCTCCAAAGCCTTACAGAAACAATTCCCTTAGATCAGGGGACTATGACGGTGACCCCTACGGCCATTAATGCTGTTGTGCCAAATGGTTTGGTTGCCGGTAATTACGATGTTATAGTGCAAAATCCTGACGGCGTGCTGGATACCTTGCCGGGAGGGTTTAAGGTGAATTGGCCGGCGCCCGCTATTTCACAGGTTATCCCTACGAGCGGTTTAAATAATTCGGCTACTACAATTGTATTTGACGGAAATTATTTCAATGCGAAAAGGAAGGATTTCAGATAAAATTGGGTGAAGAGGTTTACTTAACCTATTCCAAATGTTCCGATACTTTTATTAAAGCCGAAGTCCCCAGAGGATTGTCGCCGGGGTATTATTCTTTACAGGTTATTAATCCCGACGGTCAGATCGGTTTATTGGAAAATGCTTTTGAGGTAACTGTATCCGGAACAGTACAAGAAATAGGCATTTCTCTTTTTCGAGGGTTTAATCTGCTGGGGATTTGTTTCTATCCTGATCAGACTTGCTCCAGCGCATATAGCCTATTCCGGAATTATTTTTTGCCGGAGGAGGTGGACCACATTACTGACCCTATTACGAAATCCATTGTCTATTGGGAAGGGGCAGAGCCGGCAGGGACCGATTTTGAACTCCAAAGTAGAAAAGCCTACCCGGTTTTTATAAAAAACGAAAAAAAGGACCTTTATCTTACGGCTATCCCTAATACTGTCTCTCTGGAATTATCTGAAGGAAGAAATTTTGTCGGGCCTTTTCCTGTAGAAAACTATACTGCTTTTATGATGTTAATAGAGGAAAGTGACAGTGACATAAAGATTGTCAGTATCACAAGATATAACAGGGAAAAGGGAAAGTGGGAGGAAGCTTATAGGCATAACCAATTTCCTGCCGGGGCGGATTTTAATATGGAACCCGGGGAAGGATATATTATTGATTGTCGGAAAACAGAAATTTAATCGAAGTATTATGAAAAATATAAACGGTACCATTTTTAATAATATTAAAATAAGTTAATTATTAAAATTCAAAGCTATAAAAACGAATATCAAGGATTATAAAAGGAGGTGGGAAATAACCATATTAGATTTCATTATTAGATTTTATCTATAAGGATAAAGAAGGATAATTTTTAAAGAGAAAGTGAGGATATAGAATGAAAAAACACATACAAAAGAGTTATATTTTGGGTGCGCTCCTGCCTCTTCTGTTTATAATAGCAGGAATGCAGGGATTAGTTTTTCCGGGGGCAGCCAATGCAGTGAAATATGTAAAAGCAACCGCCCCTCCGGGTCAAAATGGGACAACATGGCAGACAGCTTGTCAAACGATTAATTATGCGCTGGGTATAGCCGCCGATAATGAGCAGATTTGGGTGGCCGCCGGCACCTATTACGGTCCGGTAGTCCTGGAGGATGGGAAATCTTTGTATGGCGGATTTGCAGGCTGGGAAAACAGTCTCGATCAACGAGACACCGAGCCTACTTCGAATGTAACGACTATTGATGGAGCCGGGACCGGAAGAGTAATCGAAATCCTATCCTCAGATTCCGTTGTAGACCGCTTCACCATCCAAAACGGTTTGAGCGATAATGGCGCTGGTGTCTACATTTCCGATGGCAGCCCTACCATCAGAAATAATATTATTAAGCTCAACAATGCAACAGCTTATGGAGCTGGTATTTACCTTACCTCTGCAGACAGTGGAACGATAATAGAAAATAATACCATCCGGGAAAACGATGCTGAAATTTCAGGGGCAGGTATTTATTGCTGCAATTACAGTCGTCTAACCATCACCGGGAATACTATTCTCGACAATAGCGCTTATTATAGTGGTGGCGGGATTTTATCGGATACCTGCTATGTTACTATTAATCGAAATAGAATTATTGACAATAATGCTACTAATCAATATGGTGGCGGTCTTTTTTGTCGAAAATCGATTAATATTAACTTACAGCCGGTTATTACGAATAATTTATTTACCGATAATTACGCCAAATCAGGGGGCGGTGGTATATACATAAATGATTCCGATCCAAAGATTTATAATAATACCATCGCTTTTAATAGTTCGAACGGGACTGAAGGTATTGACGTCGACTCAAGCGTTTATTCCCATCCGGATATTATTAATTGTATTATTTGGGAGGAGTCCGGCAGTGAGATCATCAGAAATTGTCAGGTGTCCTATTGCGATATTTCCGTGTCTGATGAAGATTTGGCTTCATATGGTTCAACCAACATAAACACAAATCCTGCCTTCCTGGATCCTGACGATCCGGATGATCCGGATTTTCATCTTAGCTGCCTTTCTCCATGCAGGGATGTGGGATATGGCAAGGGAATAGCAGAATTTGAACAATATGTTAATGAGGATATCGATCAGGATCCAAGACCTTTGCAAGGAGATAATCTTTATGAGGAAGTTCTTGATTTTGATATAGGGTTTGATGAATATAGAGAAAGCGACAGCCCTACGGTAACTTCTATTGAAACAGTCCCTGCTTTTATTCAGGACGATCAAGGGGTAAATATTATTCCCCAAGCGGATGCCTCGGGCACAGTGATCAGCTTTGAGGCAACTGCTTCAGATGTTGACGATTGCTCCGGCATGGGGTACCTATGGGAGGTTAGTTTTGATGGCAATGAATTTATTTCTTATCCGGAAACTACATCGACCTGGGCGCCCGGGGTTCCATTTCCTGCAGGAATGTATATTGTAAAAGTTACAGCAAAAGATAATTTCGGGAATCCCTCTGAGGAAAAGACAATATCTTTTACAGTAAAAGATATTGAAAAGCCTTCTGCTAATAGCTGCGATGGCGATCCTATTAACGAGACTACAGAAGAGGCAAGTAAAATCGTTTCCTATGGTGCATTCAATGAATTTTTTACTGATAATGTTGCCGTCACTCAATATGTAATTACAGTAAAGGATTCAGAAGGAACGGTTATTGATGAGACCACTTATCTCCAGGGCGATGCCTTGGAAAAGGAGTTTGCCTTAGGTTCTTATACAGTTACAGTAATCGCTTCGGATGATGCTGGAAATATAAGCGATCCTTGTGAATTTGAGGTGAATTTAACTGACACGGGAAATCCTTATTTTACCTCCTGTCCGGCCGATCCTTTTATTGTGGGAACTGAAAGCGCCGGCACAGTAGTGGATTACCTGGGCGATGTGGCAGCGGCAGACGGCAGTGGAGTGGCCCCGACAATAGTATTGGTTAACGGACCGGCTTCAGGTGAAGATCTTTCTATAGGCAACTATGAAGTAACTTTAAAGGCAGTGGACAGCGCCGGAAATGAAAGCGCCCCTTGTACCTTTACGATTCAGGTGACAGACACGGGAAATCCAACTATCGACTGTCCGGCA
>JAUWIR010000433.1 GCA_030605265.1 Pseudomonadota bacterium
AATGATTTGTAATCCTTCGCTGCTATCGGCAATATAAGCATATTCCCCTATTACACAAACATCCTTGGCCTTCCCCTGCCCGGGGGTATTAAAGGAGGTGATAAGCTCAGGATTATTTGGATCCTGTATCCTGAAAATGGTTAATCCATAATCATTGGCTACATAAGCATATTCATCAGTTACTGAAATTCCATGAGCAGTGCTGGCGGTTTCGCTGTAGGATTTAAGCTTTGGCTCAGTAGGGTCGTTTATATCAATAATGGCTAATCCCTGATTGCAGGCCATATAACAATACTGCCCTTTGCCGGAGATCCCCCGGGTTTGGCTCATTTGTATTTGACCTGTTATATATGGGAAAGAGAGATTACTTATATTAATAACTTGCAATCCGTCTGTTCCATGAGCAAGATAGGCAAAATTATCTTTAATCCAAATACCGTAAGCTGAGCCTGGTGGAATAGGACAGGCCCCAATTTGAGTAAGTTGATGGGGATCTTCAATATTGATAATTTTTAATCCATCATCATTTGCTACAAAGGCATAATTGCCCTCTACCATTACATCTCGAGAAACATTTCCAATCGGGAATTGCCCGGAAAGCACTATTCCTTCGCCATATATGCTTACTTTTGTTTCTTGAGAAAAATTTGATCCTGTTAGGATAACAGGTGAGCCGCTATTACTTGAAACTAAGGAAGGTGTGATAGTTTCAAGATGAGGCCCGGAATCTTGCGCCCTTAGGTTTATTGGTGTTAATATGATGAAGAATAAAGAAAAAAAAGTTAAAAAAAGAATTTGTATTTTTTTCATTTCCTGCTCGGTAAGACAGTTCATACTATTTTTTATAAAATAAAGTATGCTAAAAAATTCAACCTACAATGTCAGAGAGTACAACTCTCCTTATATATTCAATCGGAATAGTAATAAAGCTTATACGGAAGGGAAAAGAGGAAGGGAAAGATTGGATAATTGGGGGCAACAATTTATCCCCTACCCTGGTGGAAGACCAGGGAAGGGGATAAAACAATGAGCATATACTCAGTATCGATTAATTAAAACCAGGACCTCTACCAAGCCCCCGTCCGGAACCAAAGCCTCTTCCTCCTTGGCCTGTTCCCATTCCGCGGCCGGTACCGCATCCTTTTTGTTCAAATAGCACTAACTGCTCTTCGGTGAGGATCTTCTTTACTGAATTATGTTGGCGCATCTTTTGTTTTTCCATTTTTGCTTGGAGTTCAGCTATCTTATCAGTTAATTGGTCAACTTTTTTCCAATCAACAGAATTTTTTTCCAGCAATTCTTTTCGGGAAAGCTTTTTTTCCCCTAATTCTTCTCTTACATCAATACTTTTTTTTAAAAAATCAAAACGCATAGAGTGCATTTTTTTTCTTTGCTCTATGGTAAGATTCAGCTGTTCACAAAGACGTTGAAAATCTTGGGGGTGACCAAAAGATTGCCGGCCTTGTCCAACGACGCAAGTTCCGCCCTCGTAACCCATATCACCAGAAGAAGGTTTATTTTTCCAATGTGCCTGGGTTTGGCTGATCATTAATGCAGTAATGCAGAAAATAAAGGTAAAAATAAGGATAAAATTTTTCTTATTCATTTTCTTCTCCTTTTTTTATGTGGCCAATTACTATTTAAACCATTAGGATGAATTTATATTGCTTACCACCACCTCCTTTTTTTGCCAAGACCAAATCCCCCGAAAGGACCGCGAAATGATCTTGAATAGGCCTTTTGCAGAATTAATTTAAGTAATTCCTCTTGTTTTTCTTCCGGAAGTCTGGATTTAATTGAAATAAAGCGTTTGATAACAATTTGTTCTATTTGTGTCTGTAAAGTTGACATTTTTTGAATTTGTTGATTGATTTTTGACTCATCAATTTCTTTTTCAGATAAAAGATCGATGAGGACCTCTCTTTGCTGATGTATCTCTTTTTTTAAGTTCAGAAGATCTTTTTTGTCCTGAAAAAAGATGGATTGAAGATGAGACGCCTCATTTTCCGGGAGGTTAAGATGGTCCTTAAGAAATCTTCGAAACGGTTTTTTCGGGTAATCAGATATAGTTTGACACTTTTTTCCCCTCCAGTAATGATAAAAAATAGTTCCTGCAGCTGTTATATTAATAGTCAAAGAGATAAAAAGCAATAGAGCAAGAGTGATTTTTTTCATGAGGTGTCACCATTTTCAATAAACCCCAGAGTAAATTCGGCAAGGGGAGTATAAGGAGATAAATCTTGCTGAAAAAAATCGACAACAATTTCACTGTCAGTTTTATTATAAAGAAGCAATGGGGATAGCTCATTCCCTAAAAAAAGACCAAAAACAAATCCCATGAGAAACAAGCTGAAGAAAATAAACTGAAATGATGGTCTCAATCTTATGAAAGAAGATTTTGAAGAAGCTTTTGTTTTTTTTGCTTTAAGAGAGTTTAAAATTTTTTTCTCAAGAAATGGTGGTGTAAGGATTTTTTGCTTATTCTGGGTGAAAAGGTGATTAATCTGCCGGGAATTTTTTAATAATTTTTTACACTTACCACATTGACTGATGTGTAGGGCAATTTTTTTCCTCTCCTCTGGTAAAAGCTCTCCATCAGCATAAGCTGAGATTTTTTTCCCTTGAATATGATTTTTCATTTTTTCCCTCAAAGTATAATACCATAGAAAGAAAAAAAACTTGCGCCTTAAATTGTATCTTTTTCCTTTTTTATTATTTTTTGAATTTTTTGTTTTCCACGAAAGATGAGAGACTCTACTGCCGAAAGGCTCGTATTCATAATTTTGGCAATTTCTTCATAATTGAATCCTTCTAGCTTATTTAAAATAAGGGCGGTTTTTTGCCGTGGGTTTAAACAACTCAATATTTTCTGTAAGGCCTCATAGTGTAAACTACTTTCCCGCCTGTATGAAAGAGGCCCATTTTTTACTTTTTCTACCGCCGTCGGTTAGTATACTATACAATGAATGAACATAAATCACTACCATTAATTATTGTTTCCTCAAGAAGGTTGTTGGCTGTAGGAAGTAGTAAAATATTTTTTTGTGATTTTGTCTTAATTATTTCAGCGCATTACAGCCGAGATTAATTAGTTAGGTTACAGAAGAGCACCTGGTCAGCCGTCCTAAAGAGGGAAATAGCTTGAAAGCATATGAATTTTTATTTTATTTATCGGCTCATCAGCTTAATTTATGAAAATAAGGGAAAAATGAATTATCAGGAAGTGTCCCCGGAATGGTATAAATTGACCAAGGAAATGGAGCAATATACCGGAAGATTTTTAGCCATAATTTTAGGGGAGGGTGATACAGGGAAAACCTCTATGGCTCGTTTTCTTGTTTCTCATTTTCAAGATCAGGGAAAAAGGATAGCCTGGATTGATACTGATTTAGGTCAATCAACCCTGGGCCCCCCGACAACTGTGGGAATGCTTATTCCGGCTTTAAAGAACAAAGAAAATTTTTTTAATTTCCGGTTTGTTGGCTCAATTTCTCCAGTAGGGCACCTGTTGCAAACAGTAGTTTCGGTTCGCAGGCTTGTTGATATAGCCGTTAATATGGAGGTGGAGGGAATTATTCTGGATACTTCCGGATTTATTGGAGGCAGAGTGGGGTTTGAATTTAAATTTCAGAAAATAGATGTAATGAACCCCACCCATCTTATTGCTCTTGAGAGGGGGAGAGAGTTGGAAGGGCTGTTGAAGATTTTTTCAGGTCGAAAAATGCTTCACCTTTATCGATTCCCTGTTCCTGACTTTATTCAGTCAAAGACGAGAGAACAGCGTATAGCCTATAGAAAAGAAAGGTTTCAAAAATATTTTTCCAAAGCCAGACAGATCGATTTCAGTTTTAGAGGGATTAGACTACTTGGGCATTTGCCCAGTTTTTATCATCCAGAACAATGGCAGGATTTATTAATAGGTTTTGCTGATGAAATGAATAACACTCTGGCCCTTGGTCTTATTCAGGAAGCGGACTTGAAACAAAAAGCCTTACTTTGTTTTACCCCTTTACAAAAAAAGGAAAAGGTGCGCTCCATTCGTTTCGGCTCTTTATATTTGAAAAAAAACGGTCAAGAATTGTCTCTCAGACGATATTAGTATTTGTTATCAATATGTTGTGTAGGATTAGGCTTAGGATTAATATTGATGAATGCTACCCTATAGCTACCCAGGTATAATATGCTACCCAATGGAAATGTACAAAAGTGGGATCATTCATAATAAAATGCTACCTTACAGCTGCCTCACTATCTTTAGTTTTAACAGGGAATTGTTTTAACCATGCCTCAACATCTGAATAGCAGTAGATTATCTTACCTGGTTTGTAATACTTAGGCCCTCTGTTTAACCATCTGAGTTGAGCCAGTGTTTTAACTGGTATACCAAACGCTTCTGAGATTTCCTTGGGATTTCCACTTATCTTTTGCATTTCCATGGGGTAGCACTCCTTCATAATATGAGAT
>JAUWIR010000253.1 GCA_030605265.1 Pseudomonadota bacterium
TTAGAGAATACAAAAAGCAACTCTCCGGGATATATCCTTGAACATCAACAAAAAATTTTCCTCTGTTTACCCGAGGATCCCTCAAGCTTTACCCCTATCATAGCGCAAGGTTTCTCATATATCAAATCCTCTTTTCACCTGTCAACTGATTCTCCCAATGTGCTTATCTTCAGGACCTGTAGTCTTTCTGAAAAACAAATTCAAGCAAAGTTGTCTAATCTTATTCACCAAGAAAAAATAAATAAAAGCGATATTTCTTTTTTACCCTTACATCATTTGCACGGGATAGATGTCATTGTAAAAGCCGGTTTTGATCCTGATGTATCGTCCCGGATAAAAAAGGAGGTCCGAAATCAATTAGGAGAAGATCTTTATGGGGAACAATTTCAAAAAATGGAAGAAGTAGTTGGTGATTTATTAAACAGACATCACTATACACTTGCCACTGCGGAATCGTGTACTGGTGGGTTGATTGCTGACCGGCTTACTGACGTGCCGGGCAGCTCAAAATATTTTCTTCAGGGAATAATAACCTATAGTGATGCTGCCAAACAGTCCCTCCTTGCAGTAAACGAGGGAACACTAAGGGAATTTGGCGCTGTGAGCAGAGAAGTTGTTCGGGAAATGTGTTTAGGAATAAAGCAGCAAAGCCAAGCGGATGTAGCTATGGCAACCAGTGGTATTGCAGGTCCTGGAGGCGGGAGCATTTCAAAACCTGTTGGTTTGGTTTACATAGGGGTATATGACGGGCAAGAGGCTTTAATAAAAGAGCTTCATTTGCAGGGCTCACGAAGAATGATCAAATACCAAACTTCGCAATTAGCCATGGATCTATTAAGACGATATTTACTTCATTTTCCATGTGAGGGCTTGGATGAAAACGATGAAGGATGAAGGGTGAAGGGTGATGAAGGAAGATTATATTCGAAGCTTTATCTCTATTGCAATTGATACAAAGGTTCAAGAAAAGATAAAAGTTCTCCAACAACAGTTGATAAAAAAAATTACCTCTCCCGGCACAAAAATAAGCTGGGTAAAAGCGGAAACAATCCACCTTACCTTAAAGTTTTTGGGGGATATACCTACGAAAAAAACTGAGCCCATTTTACGGTCTCTTCATCAAGCTGCTGAGGGGGTAGAGGCCTTTTCCTTCAAAGTCACAGGGCTGGGGGTTTTCCCGAACCTGAAAGCGCCCCGTGTCATTTGGATAGGGATTTCTGATGGCCTTGAATCCTTAAAAATATTACAAGGCAGAATCGAGCAAGAACTGAATCGTCTTGGATTTCCTAAAGAAAAAAAGAAATTTTCACCACATCTTACTCTGGGGAGAATACGAAGCCTAAGCAATGCTTCATCCCTCACTGATCTTCTCAGGAAGATTGCCTCCCCTGAAGCGGGAATTTCAGCAGTGCACGGAATACGGCTTATGAAAAGTGATTTGCGCCCATTAGGCGCCATCCATACAGAAATTGGCTGGATCTCCTTAGGCGGAACAAAACGGGAATAATGAAAAAAATATTTGACAGGATAAATATGAAATAAAAAAGTGTAAACTGGAAAATGAAGGATACCAAAAAATAGTTAATTGCACAGTTGAATAGTTTTTAAAACGAAAATTTTTAATTTTATGGAGAGTTGAACTCATGGAGGACTTAAAAAAGCAAAAAAATAAAGCCTTGGAGCTGGCCGTGCAACAAATTGAGCGCTCCTTTGGTAAAGGCGCTATTATGAAGCTTGGTTCTAATTTTGCCATTGATATCCCTATTATCCCTACAGGGATTATGACCTTGGATATGGCCCTTGGTGTAAACGGCGTGCCGAGAGGAAGAGTTATTGAAATATTCGGTCAAGAATCCTCCGGGAAAACCACCCTGGCCTTACAGATTATAGCTGAAGCCCAAAAACTGGGAGGGATCGCCGCATTTATTGACGCAGAACATGCTATGGACCCTTCGTACGCGAAAAAATTAGGGGTAAATACAGATGATCTCCTTGTCTCTCAGCCTGATACAGGGGAACAGGCTTTAGAGATTACCGAATCCTTAGTCCGAAGTGGGGCCCTTGATGTAGTTGTTATCGATTCTGTGGCGGCTTTAGTCCCTCGTGCTGAACTTGAAGGAGATATGGGTGACTCCCACATGGGTGTTCATGCCCGTTTAATGTCACAAGCCTTGCGAAAATTAACCGGGGCCATCTCTAAATCAAAAACCTGCGTTATCTTTATTAATCAGATACGGGAAAAAATTGGCGTTATGTTTGGTAATCCGGAGACCACTACGGGAGGAAGGGCCTTAAAGTTCTATTCTTCAGTCCGCATGGATGTAAGAAAAATGGGTGTACTGAAAAATGCTGATGAGGTAATAGGGAGTAAAGTTTTAGTAAAAGTTGTCAAAAATAAAGTTGCCCCCCCCTTTCGAAATGCGGAATTTGATATTCTCTACGCAGAAGGGATCTCAAAAGAAGGGGCTTTGCTTGACGTGGCCCTTTCCAAAAATATAATTCAAAAAAGTGGCTCATGGTTTAGTTATGGAGATGAAAGATTAGGTCAAGGCAGAGAAAACGTCCGCCTCTTTTTGAAGAATAATCCGGATCTATGCAAGGAAGTCGAGGGGAAAATAAAGGGCACATCTCAAAAAGACCCAAAAACCGAAGAGAACAAAAAAACCCCGGGTGAAGCTAAATCCTCAAAGTAAGCTGATGAGCATTAAATACAGCTGTTGAGCTGTTAAGCGTTTTTAATCAGCTTATCAGCTATCAGCTTATTAGCTGTTTTTACAAGCTGATAAGCCGCATAAATAAAAGGGAAATTCCTGTACTATCAAGATAAGTATATGCACTAAATTAATGAATGGAGAAACGGAAGAATTAAAAGCTCGCCGGGCTGCTTTAGTCTATCTTTCTTATAGGCCTCGAAGCTGTAAGGAGGTATTTGAGAGATTAAAGAATAAAGGCTATACTGAAGGAATCATCCAAAAGGTAATAGACTATCTTTGTTCAATAAATTACCTTAATGATCGAAAATTCGCCTTTGATTGGACAGAGTCTTTAATCCATCATAAAATTATTGGGAAAAACTATATCCTTCAAGAATTCAAAATAAAAGGCATAGCTGAAGATATTATTGATGAAGTAATCAAAGAAAATTTTTCTCATGATCAGGAAAAAAACTTATGTTGGCAATTATTACAAAAAAAAATTTCCCGCTATGAGAGAAAAAAAAATCTTCAGTACACTCTTTTCCAACTCTTGCTGCGGCATGGATTTTCGCCGTCGGTTATCTGGGATGTTTTGCCTGAATTTATGAACAATTATAGTAAAGAAAAAGGGTAAGTGAGGAGAAAAATGAAAAAAATTGGTGTAGTAGGATGTGGGACAATCGGCACACAAATTTGTAAAGCTATTGATGAGGGGAAAATTGCGGCCACCTTACTGGCGGTTAGTGAAATTGATACTTCAAAAGCCTCAAATCTCATGGATCAACTTATTTCCCCCTGCCAAATTCTTCCCCTTCCCGAATTAGTCTCCACCGTAGATATTGTCGTTGAGAGCGCCGGTTCAAAGGTCGTCCCACCACTCATTGAGCTGATCTTAAAATTTGAAAAGCAAGCGCTGATCATGAGCGTTGGGGGTCTTTTGGAAATTACCTCTCTTTTTGAACGTTTTCAAAACTCAGCAAGTCGGCTTTACATCCCCTCAGGAGCAATTGCCGGGCTTGATGCGGTAAATGCAGCTCATTTGGTTGAAATCCAATCAGTAACCCTGACTACCCGCAAACCGCCAAAAGGACTCAAAGGGGCCCCTTTTTGTATTGAAAAAGGAATTGATCTCGAAAACTTAAGTCAAGAAACAGTGATTTTTGAAGGTTCTGCACGACAAGCAGCCAAGGCCTTCCCTAAAAATATCAATGTTGCCGCAGCCTTAAGTTTGGCAGGAATAGGCGCCGATAAAACAAAGGTTCGTATTATTGCCGACCCAACAACCAAAACAAATAGCCATGAAATAGAAGTACAGGGATTATCCGGAAGAATAGTTACCAAAACCGAAAATGTCCCCTCTACCTTTAATCCGAAAACCAGCTTTTTAGCTGCCCTTTCCGGAATAGCCACCCTGCAGAAGATGGTAAATCCCGTCAAGGTTGGAACCTAAGAGGAATTGCAAAATTGCTAAACGGAATTCTGAATATCAACAAACCGATGGGGATGACTTCATTTTCAGTGGTCTTCGGATTAAAAAAGTTCCTTAAAATAAAAAAAATCGGTCATGGAGGCACTCTTGATCCTGATGCCAGTGGAGTTTTACCGATTTATTTAGGAAAGGCAACTAAAATTACCCCTTTTTTATCTGATACAATAAAGGAGTATCAGACGTGTTTGTGTTTAGGCATTGTCACTGATACACAAGACGCCAGTGGAGCAATTATGAAACAAACAGAAAATATTTCCCTATCCCAAGAGCAAATCCATTCTGTTCTGCACTCTTTTACCGGAGAAATCGAGCAAACCCCTCCAATGTTCTCTGCCCTTAAATATAAAGGAAAGCCCCTTTATCATTTTGCCAGAAAGGGAATTGAAATAGAGCGAAAATCCAGAAAAATCAGCATTCATCAATTGATCTGCCAAAAATTCAATCCACCTTACCTAAATCTGAAAGTTGTCTGCTCAAAAGGAACCTATATTAGGACATTATGTGCCGATATTGGGGAAAAACTTGGGGTTGGCGGACATATGCATTCCCTCCAGCGGCTTAGGGTAGGAAAACTGTTGATAGAAAAAGCCGTGCCTTACCAGAACATTACCCGGGATAATGTTCATACTCTTGTAGCAGAAAATTTATATACCATTGATCAAGCTTTACATTTTTTACCTGCTCTAAAAATTTCTACCTCGGCAGGGAAAAAAGCTATAAACGGGATGCCCCTCTGTCTTGATGAAATTACCGAACATCCCCCAAGCTTTCAAAAAGGAGACCTTTTACGCGGATACAATTTAGAACATTTTTTGGGGATATTTGAAGCCTTAGGTCATTCTCAAGACCTTTCCGAAACAAGGCCTTTATTTAAGTCTAAAAGGATATTGATCAATAGGGAAGATAATTAAAATCTATAAAATGAGGAAAAATGAAAATTACTCTGGCTCTTATACAAGGTAATGTTCTTTTTGGAAAAATTAAAAAAAACCTGGAAAATGCCCTGCAAATGATAAGGCAAGCTGCAGATAAAGGGGCCCAAATTATTTGCCTGCCGGAATTATTTATTATGGGCTACGATTTTAAATCAATTGAAAAGCATTTCTCCGAAAAAATTTTTACCGAAATAATTCATCAGCTGTCTGAACTCGCTGAATCGTTAAAAATCTATTTGGTTGCAGGGAGTATCCCGGAAATAATAAACAAAAAAATTTACAATACCTCTTTTTTCTTTAACGATCAAGGGACCTTACTTGGGAAATATCAAAAAATTCATCTTTTCCCACCAATGGAAGAACAAAACTTTTTTTCCCCAGGACAGGATTGCCCTCTATTTACAACTTCCTTAGCCAAAATAGGCATCTGTATCTGCTATGATTTAAGGTTCCCACATCAATTCAGTGACTTAGCCCAAAAAGGTGCTGAAATTATTCTGGTACCGGCCCAATTCCCCCACCCGAGATTAGATCACTGGAGGATATTACTCCGTGCTCGAGCAATCGATAACTTTCTCTTTGTGGCCGGCTGTAATCGTATGGGGAAAGATAAATCCCATATATTCTGCGGACATTCTTCGATTATCTCCCCCTGGGGAAAAATTATTGCTGAGGCAGGAGAACGGGAGATGATAGTAACAGCAGAGATTGATCTTAACTTGATTTTAGAAAGTAGATTATTTTTTAATACATAAAACCTCGATCTCCCAAATCGGCTTGATAAAATAATACTGATTGTATCATCTTCATCTACAGTGATATCTTTGGAATTAAAGAATATCCCACCAGCTGCCTTCGTCCATATGGACGATCGATTAGACCAGGGAGGCGAGAATAGGAGGGAGAACTATCTTGTTCAAGGGAAACGGCTTTATGACATAATAATTCGGAACCAACAGAAGCTTTTTTGCTCTTTTTTACGTTGATGAAGATAGGTTTTCTTTTTTTTGATCAAGAATAGAGTGTAGTTCATTCTGGCTCATCACATATTTAGCTTTACAAAACTCACATTGCAGGGTTAGGCTTTTCCCCTTCCTTATCAATTCCACTATTTCCTTTTGGCCCAGGGCGGCAATGCCGTCAAGGAAGCGTTCCTTTGAACAAAAGCATTGATAAGTGACTTCTTTTTTTTCTAGAATTGTGATAGGAAAGCCACTTATTTTCTGCAATATCTCCTCAATCATCAATCCTTTGAGAATCATTGAACTAACTGGGGGAACTTCTTTTAACCGGTTTTCAAGATATTCAAGGGTTTTATCAGTAGCACCCGGAAGAGCCTGAATCATAAACCCACCAGATGCTTTAATGGAGTTATCCGTATCTACATAAACACCGAGGGAAACTGCCGAGGGGATCTGCTCTGATACGGACAGATAGTAGGTTAAATCCGTGGCTATCTCACCTGTTTGAAGAGGCACTGTGCCTCGATATGGTCTGGCTAAGCCAAGATCTTTGACTACATTGATAAATCCTTTCCCGATTCCTCTTCCCACATCAAGTTTTCCTTTTTTGGACCCTAAATATATGTGCGGTCTTTTGATAAA
>JAUWIR010000578.1 GCA_030605265.1 Pseudomonadota bacterium
CCAAGATATTCCAGTATATTATTATTCTTCATAAATAGTTGAAAAAATAAGAGGGTGGATTAAATAGAATTTCATTCTATCTAAGAAAGTAAATGATTGTCAATGAATAACTATATTAAATTAAAAAAAGGCACAAAGGCACAGAGGCACAGAGGCTGAAACTCCGCATAAAAAAAATGAAAATTCCTGCTTTTAAATTAAGCTGTTAAGCCGCATTACTAAAATAAATAATCCTTCATCAAAAAACGAATAGGATTGACAAATATCTTCGGGCATATACACTATAGCTAAAAATCAGCTTTAATGGCAAACCATGAATTGAGGAAAAAAATGGATAATGATGATCCAGTCCGTATACCTATTGAAGATTCCTTGGATCTTCATACATTTCTCCCTAAAGAAGTACCTTCCTTACTTCAAGATTACCTAGAGGAATGTCAGGCAAAAAATATTCTTCAGGTGAGAATAATTCATGGGAAAGGCACAGGCATTCTAAGAAAGAGAGTTCATAACTTCCTTCGTTCCTGTCCTTTAGTTCATTCTTTTTCCTTAGCGCCGGAAGAGGCGGGGTCTTGGGGCGCAACTATTGTTTCCCTTAAAAAGAGACAATAAATCATAGCCTGCCCAAAATGAATCAATCATTTGATGGTCTCGTAAAACTTTTTTTATATTGGAATAAAAGAAAAATCTGAGGATTGTTCAAGAATAAAATGACCCAACAAATCAATAGTAGTCTCTAAATCATCTAAAGAAACCATTTCTGTTGGTGTATGCATATAGCGACATGGCACACTCACCAGCCCTGCAGCCACCCCATTTCTTGATAATTGCATTACCCCGGCTTCAGTGCCCGTAGTCTGAGGGGCCCCTTCAATTTGATAAGGTATTTTTTTTTCTTGAGCAATTTGCAGCAAACCATCAAAGACAAGAGGATTTATATTCGCTCCTCGTGTAATTATAGGGCCCTTGCCCAGGGAAAATTCACCGACCCGTTTTTTGTCAACATTTGGATGATCAGTAGCAAACCCTACATCCACGGCGATGCCAACATCCGGTTTATGTTGATAGGCGCTTACTCTAGCCCCCCTTATACCAATTTCCTCTTGAACTGTGGCCACACAAATCAACTCACCACAAAGATCTTTTTTTCTCTCCTTCACCAATCTCAAAACCTCTGCCAAGATAAAAGCCCCAACTTTATTATCTAACGCCTTAGAGCAAATAGAATTATTCAAAAGCCTCTCAAGGTTGACATCTAAGGTAATAGCATCTCCAATCATTATTTTTTCAGTTGTTTCTTTTTTATTCCTTGCTCCAATATCAATAAATAGATCCGAGAGGGCGGGAACTTTTCTTTTTTCATCTTCTTCCATAAGATGAACGGGTTTTTTCCCAACAACCCCTGCTATTGGGCCTTGCCGGGTGTGTATGGTCACCTTTCTCCCGGGAATAAGCTGGTGGTCAATGCTTCCGATAGCAGAAAAATAAATAAAACCCTGCTCGTCTATAAACTGAGTCATAAACCCAATTTCATCACAATGGCCTGTTATCATAACCCGAGGACCAGGCTGCTCACCGGATATAATAGCTGAAGCATTCCCCATAACGTCAATTGAAAAAAAATCCGCCTTCTGCTCAACATACTCCCGATAAATACGTATTACCGGTCCTTCATACCCGGACGGACTGGGTGCCTCTACTAATTTTTTCAAAAGATGAAAAGAATCATCACGCATATTTTTCCCTCCATGTACATGTATTTAATACCTCAAAAAAAAATTTGCCGATGATAATGATTGACAAATTTCTTTCTTCTCTACTATTATTATCTATAATCAAAAAAAAACTTCCAAATTTAAAAAGGACTTCCACTATTATGGCAACCAATTTCAAAAAATATATATCAGTAATCTTTAAAATTTGCCTTGGGGTCGGATTAATTATTTATCTGATCAACAGTGGCTATTTAAATTTGCAGTTAATTATAGAAGCAATCAATTCACACCCATGGTGGTTTTTGTTCGCCACCTGCTTACTTTTCATTCCCGTGCTATTAACCTCGTATCGTTGGTGGCTGTTATTATTAGCTCAAGATACAAAAATTTCCTTTAGTAAAACAATCAGTTTAAACTTTATCGGGTTATTTTTCAACCTATGCCTTCCGGGGGGAACTGGAGGAGATTTAGCTAAATGTTATTATATTGCCTCTATTTATCCGGATAAGAAAACAGCAACCATCACCACTGTGCTTATTGATCGGTTCTTAGGTCTTTCAGGGCTGGTGCTGGTAGGAAGTATCTCCATATTATTGAATCCCAAGATTAGTTATTTCGCCAAGGGCCCCATTAAAATAATCAGCACAACAATTCTTTTACTTAGTGCAGGAATGCTCATAGGGCTAGTGTTATTTTTAAACTTTCCGATTTCTTTTATTGACCTTTATCCGGAAAAAATTTCTCATCTTCCGGGAGGGAAACTAATACAAAAATTCTACCATGCCGTGCGAA
This sequence comes from Pseudomonadota bacterium, assembly GCA_030605265.1. Lineage (GTDB taxonomy): Bacteria > SZUA-182 > SZUA-182 > DTGQ01 > DTGQ01 > JAUWIR01. Next base: position 2,508 of record JAUWIR010000578.1, read on the forward strand.
TATATAGAAATCATCAATCAGTAATTTATGTATCTCTCTTTCTATCAACTTTAGTCCATACAACTATTATCATTATGACCATTATCTTCGGAAGGATTTCAGGGGCTTCGTTAAGTTGGGGTTTTTACGGGGTCATCACTCCCCTTGGTCTTTTAGCTAATTCCCTGCCTATATCTCCTGCCGGCTTGGGGGTGGGGGAAGCTGTTTTTGAATATTTCTACAACCAAGTTAACTGTTCTCTTGGAGGGGAAATTATGGCCTTGTTTCATTTAGTTCACATTTTTTGGGGATTTCTAGGGCTTCCCTTTTATCTATTATTCAAAAAAAAACCGAAGTCACTCCCTGATTTGGAAGTGGAAGGCCTTTTATGAAAGATTGGATAACCATTGAAAAAGACCCGAAACATATTGCCAAGGAAAAGCTGAAGGCGCAAAAATTAAGGAAAACTCAGTGGTGGAAAAATAAAATTTCCGCGAGTATTTGCTTCTATTGCCAAAAAACCTTCCCGGCTCATGAGTTGACCATGGATCACCTTGTCCCCTTGGCAAGAGGAGGGAAAAGTAATAAAGGAAACACAGTCCCCTGCTGTAAAGGTTGCAATAATAAAAAAAAATATTATACCCCTGCGGAGATCTTGCTTGACGATCTTCACTCAAAATCCTCAAAATGACCTTGAGAC
>JAUWIR010000533.1 GCA_030605265.1 Pseudomonadota bacterium
ACTTTGAGTGGACACTTTCATAAAGTGAAATGACAGGTTGGATTTAGCTGATTAAGCTGTCCTATAAAAATCGGATTCACTGTCCACTTACCTCCGGATTCGGTGTCCAATTTCTCCGGATTACCCACCAGGGTGGGGCCACGGTCTTCAATCCTGTTTATAAAGTGTTGGATCAGGTAAAAGAGCCTCTCTTGAAAAACAAAACAATGGACGGTTTTCAGGCGGAAATAAAAGCCTTGGAGCTTTTGCAAAGGGTGCAATTCCCTTCTCATCGCCTCAGTGCTTACCCTCATCAACTCAGTACAGGTGAAAAGCAAAGGGCCTTAATAGCCATGGCTTTTATATGTGATCCTGAGGTAGTCATCCTTGATGAACCCTTAGCTTCTTTGGATGTTCTTTCCCAAAAAAAAGTCCTTTACCCATTACTAGAGTTACTTCAGGGTCGAGCCGGCCTTTTAGTCACCCATAGCTTAGCTACTGCGGCCCAATTCTCCAACAGGGCTGCTGTTTTGTATGGCGGCACAATTGTTGAAGCAGCCCCCACCCAAAAGCTATTTTCTCAACCACGACACCCTTATTCACGAGGGCTTTTGCGGTCCTATGCCGACATGGATAGAAACAAAGATTTACAGGGCATACGGGGGAAAGCCGAATTTGTAGAAAAAGGGTGCCCTTTTCATCCCCGCTGCACCCAAAGTCTGCTGGTTTGTCAGGAAAAAAAACCGATATTGCAGAAAATCGAGGACAGAAAAATTGCCTGCCACAGAGGAGGGGTCATTCCCCTTCTTACAGTGAAAGGATTGACGAAAATCGTTGGTTCTCATAAAATCATAGAGGGAATTAATCAAACCTTATATGAAGGAGAAACCTTAGCCGTAATCGGGGCCGGCGGTGCAGGCAAAACTACTTTGGCCAAAACCGTCATGGGTTTAATAAAAGCAACAGAAGGAGAAATTTTTCTGGAAAAAAAAGGGTGGTAAAACGGGATAAAAAATTTTTCTCCACCCTGCAAATGATTTATCAAAATCCCCAGGAGGCCCTCTCCCACAGATTACTGGTTTAGAAGCAGTACGAGAACCTTTAGACATCCAGGGGATTGGCTTAAAAGAAGAAAAAATTGAAAGAGTGAAAACTGTTCTTGAGGAAGTTGAATTGCCGGCAGATGATCGGTTTTTAAAAAAATACCCCCATCAAATAAGTGGAGGTGAGGCACAAAGGGTTGCCATTGTCAGATCCCTGGTGCTTAATCCAAAACTGATCATTGCTGATGAACCCACTTCAGCACTTGATGCCAGTGCCCAGGCAAAAATCATGAAACTCCTGAATAGTATTCAGGAAAAAAGAGGTTTGAGCATCCTTTTTATCACCCATGATATAGCTTTAGCCAGAAAAATAAGTGATCGGATGGCAGTTATGAAAGAAGGTAAAATAATTGAAGAAGGCACCTTTGCTCAATTACAGGCTTCCTCTACCCATCCTTATACAAGGGCGCTTCTTCAAGCCGCCCCTGCTATTGATAATCAAAAGAAATTATGGAAAAAATCATGAAAGGAGAAGTTTTCGAATGAACTTAACGGAAATTGATTTAACAGGCATTCCGGAATTTGTCAAAAATCCCCGGCAAAGAATTCAAGAAATGATTCAAAATCACGATATAAAAGGCTTGATGGAAAAAGCAGCAGAATTGCACGGACATTTATGCAGCTTTGTAACCCTTGGCCTTCGGGCAGGGGTCATGGCTATGAATAAACTTGGTGAAGAAGCAGTAGACGGCATGGAAAGGGTTATTTGTATTATCGAGTGTAACAATTGCTTTAGTGACGGCATACAGCTTACTACAGGCTGCACTTTTGGAAATAATGCCCTGATTTTTAGAGATTTAGGGAAAAATTCTTTTACTCTTTTAAACAGGGAAAAAAAGAAGGCTTTTCGGGTCACTGTCCGGCCTGATGCTTTAGAAAAAATCAGCAAATTGCAAAAACGCGCCTATCCTGAAGCAGAAGAGTTGTTTCAAAAGGTAGTCACCAAAAGACAAGGCACTCCTGAAGAAGGACAAGTATTAAAAAATCTTTTCTTACGAGTATCTTACGATCTTCTTTCCCTCCCGGAGGAAGAATTTTTTACTTTGCAGGAAGTTACCATAGAGCCGGAAAAGTCTGCCCCAATATTTCAAAGCCACATATGTCAATTGTGTGGAGAAAAAATTATGGAAACACGGGCCCGGCTAAAGGAAGAAAAAATCGTCTGTATCCCCTGTGCCAAGGATCGTTTTTTCCAACTTGACGGCTCAGGTATCAGTCAAAAATGTATTGATTAATTAATGACACCACAATCAGATATAACTATTATTATTTAGACAGGATTAACAGGATTCAATAGGATTTCTCCTTTTGTTATCCTGTCCGATCCTGTTCCTGTCAATCCTGTCAATTAAAAAAAGAAAAAAATGCTCTTATTAATAGGCATAGGGGGATAGGAATCTAGTTCGCCTTGAGATAAAAACAGTGTTTGAAAGGAAAGGGAATGATTAGTAACGAAAAATTGGGAGAAGATGTTCTTGATAAAAATTTTTGGATAGATCAGTGGGCCATTAGGGAAAAAGAGGCAAAAAATTCCATCAACAGGGCCTTTACCAAAGCCGGACGATGGGATAAATTATCAAAGGATTTGAGCCAAAAATGGAAAGCAGCTGCCGATGATCCCAAAAGGGATGGAATAATTCATCTATTAAAAGAAAAAAAGATCCTCAAAGAGGGGATCAAGATTTTAGATCTTGGTTGCGGGACCGGAAGGTTCTCCATTCCCTTTGCCCAAATGGGGGCGCAAGTTACTGCCGTAGATATATCAGATAAGATGCTGCAGTATTTAAAAGAGGAAATCCCTGCTGAAGTATCCTCCAGAATCACTCCCCTTAAATTAGACTGGCATACCTTTGACCCGATCCAACAGGGCTTCGCCTCTTCCTTTGACCTTTCTTTTGCCCATATGACGCCTGCCATTACCGGGCCTGATTCATTTTTAAAATTTCACTCCACCAGTCGGCAATGGTGCCTTTTTGTAGGCTGGTCTGGAGAAAGAAAACAAAATACGGCTGAAGCCCTCTGGCAACATATTACCGGGAAGGAATTCGACGCCAAAGGCATCGGAGATATCATCTTCCCCTTTAATCTGCTTTATTCCATGGGGTATCGACCCAGCCTTGATTTTCAATATCATCAGCATGAAAAATTGGTTGATTGGGAAAGAGAAGCTGATTTATTATTTGATTTATTTTGTGAACATATAGAAGAAAAAAATGAGGCCCTTCAGGAAAAGATTTCCGCTTTTTTACAAAGTATAGCTCATGAGGGCAAAGTAAGCTCTATTCTTACAGGATGGGTAGGAAAAATGATCTGGGAAAAAGAACAAAAATAAAATAAGAAACTATAATTATTTGTTCTATAGTATAAAATAATATAATATTGGAGGTAATGGGTATGTAAATACAGACTATTGACCTCCTGCCGGAAAGTGCTTTCTCAACTCTTCGAAGCAGTCCTGAGGGCTTCGTGAAAGAAATGCGCCTAGCGGTTGCAACCAAATGGATATGAGA
>JAUWIR010000456.1 GCA_030605265.1 Pseudomonadota bacterium
AAATCGCTCTTCAATTATTTGATGATTTTTGATAGCTTCTTGAATTTTTTCAATGGGATAATCAGTAATTTCAGCATCAGAAAGTAAGGGACGGTATCCCTGTCTTTTATCTAATTTTTCTAAACCCCACCGTAAATATTTTTGAGCTATCTTTTGTAAATGTATGTCCAAAGTAGTATAAACTTGCAGCCCACTTTTATAGAGGCCGGACCTGCCGTATTTTTTTTGAAGATACTGCCTAATATACTCGACAAAATAAGGAGCTAAAATTTTTTGACCTTTTTTTTCAAAAGAAAAGACAAATTTCAATGCCTTTTGATACTGGTTCACAGTAATAAATCCTTCATCCTTCATTCTTCGTAAAACTACTCTACATCTTTTTTGAGCTAACTCTGGATGGCGAAAAGGTGAATATTTACTAGGCGCTCTTATTGATCCTGCTAAAAGAGCAGCTTCAGCAACTTCCAAATCTTTAGCCTTTTTTTTAAAGTATGAGTTGGCAGCCGCTTCTACTCCATAAGATCCATCACCCAGATAAATTTGATTTAGATATAATTCTAATATTTCATTTTTTTTATATTTTTTTTCAATTTCATGGGCGAGTAAAGCTTCTTTAATCTTTCGAGAAATAGTCTTCTGTGGATATAAAAATATTGACCGAGCCAGTTGTTGAGTAATTGTGCTTGCTCCTTGAACATAACTTCCTTTCTCTAAATTTTTCCAAAAAGCCTGAATTACCCGCGGCCAGTAAATCCCCTTATGCTCATAAAAATTGGCATCTTCAATGGCTAAAACGGCATTTAGCAAATTTTGATTGATTTCAGAGATAGACACCAAAATACGCCTTTCCAGGCAAAAACGAGCAATTTGCTCACCATCGGCAGAAAAAATTCGAGTTATTTGTGCCGGAGTGTATTCTTTTATTATTTCAACACTTGGAAGAGTATTATAGATTTGATACAGAAAACCACACAGGATACCTAATATGATGGAAATACCAAGAAGGGAAAAAAACCCAAGATAAGCAAGTTTACTTTTCATCAAACATGACCCCGGCGACCAACTTCTTCAGTTTGTCTAAATCCAGGGGTTTTTTCATATATTCAAAGGCCCCTAAATCCATAACCTTAATATAAGAAGCTACTTCTTCATAAGCTGTAATGATGATAACTTTAATACTGGGGTTTTGTTCTTTGATTAATTCGAGCAAGGCAATCCCATTTAAAATGGGCATGCGAAGATCTGAAATTATTAATTGAATTTTATGTTTTTTGGTTAAACAAAATGCCTCTTCGCCATTTCCCGCAGTCAAGACATTATATCCGCTCTCAGTCAATATATCTTTTAGAGCATTACAAAATTCTTGGTCATCATCAACAATGAGAACATAGCTACTAAGGTTAGGATTGTTGAGTAGACTCATCTTTTTGCCTGATGTTCTTTATCAAATAATCCTTTAATACTCGATATACATATTCTCCTTTAGTAAGCGCATCCATTCCTTCGGCCTCACCATACACTTTTGAAGGCACCCATAAAGGGAGATCTTTTCGTTGATATAGGGGAAATCGAGTTCTTGCTCCATGTTTTTCTAAAGAGGTAATTGATTCATAAATTTTGTCAATATCAGGGATTTCCTCCTTAAAAACTGCCACAAAAAGCGTTGAGGTCTTGTGATCGCGAGTAACAATATTTTTTAAGGTTAAGCATCCCTTGGTAATTTTTTCCACTGCCTCTTGCGCAAAATGGATTGTTCTACTATACAACCCATTCACATAAGTCAATCTGGCAGCCTGTATGTCGACCTCACTTTCCACTAAATAAGCCTCGGCAATATCTTTAGGATCATGCATATGATTTCTCTCCTCTTGGCCCCAAAAAGCCATTTTTTTTTTAATTTAACAGCATTTTATTATCACAAATGAAGATTTTTCTGTCAAGCAGAATTAACATTCCCCTATGTTCACTGAATATCCGAGTAATATTTCTGAAGGGGCCTTACCTCTATATCACGCTTTTGCAACGCCTCTATTCCATTAACCATGGCGGCAGCCCCCGATGTTGTGGTCACTATGGGAATGTCATAGGCTAAAGCTGCTGCGCGTATGGAAAGGCCGTCTGCCCTAGGCTTTGCTCCTGTTGGAGTGTTGATGATTAGTTGAATTTCTCCATTCTTAATGGCATCAACAATATTTGGCCTACCTTCATGGACCTTATTCACTGATTCAACCTCTATATCATTTTTTCGGAGTGCTTTGGCCGTACCTTTTGTGCCAATTATTGAAAAACCCATATCTATTAACTTTTTCGCCATAAATACAATAACTCTTTTATCTTTATTCTTGACACTTATAAAAACTTTTCCTTTTGAAGGAATTCTACACCCGGCTGATAACTGCGCCTTCGCGTAAGCCATGCCAAAACTTGTATCAATTCCCATAACCTCTCCTGTGGATTTCATTTCCGGTCCAAGAAGAGTATCAACCCCGGGAAACCGATTGAAAGGGAACACCGCCTCTTTCACCCCTATATAAGATAATTCTTTGGCAGAATCTAATCTTAAATCAAGCAAGCTTTTTCCCAGCATAACCTTAGTAGCCACTTTTGCCAAAGGGATATTGGTTACTTTGCTGACAAAGGGCACAGTGCGGGAAGCACGTGGATTGACCTCTAAAATATATATCTGATCATTTTTAATAGCAAACTGAATATTTAATAACCCCTTGATCTTGAGATCGATAGCCAAAACGTGAGTATTATCTTTTATTTTTTCTATGAGTTCATCAGAAAGCGTGTAAGGGGGTAAAACACAGGCGCTATCTCCTGAGTGTATGCCGGCCTCTTCAATGTGCTCCATAATTCCCCCAATATAAGTATTTTCCCCATCAGAGACTGCGTCTACATCCACTTCAATGGCATCTTCCAAATATTTATCAATAAGAATAGGGTGATTTGGAGAGGCTTCTTGCGCAAGTCTGATGAATTCCGCCAAATCTCCTTCATTATAAACAATCACCATGGCCCTTCCCCCCAATACGAAGGATGGACGTACCAGCACCGGGTAGCCTATTTTCCGGGCAATTTTTTTTGCCTCATCTAAAGAAAAAGCTATTCCGTTATCCGGTTGTATTAAATCCAATTTATTCAATACATTTTTGAATTTCTGGCGATCCTCGGCCTTTTCAATGCTTGCATGGCTTGTACCCAAAATAGGCACTCCCTCGGACTGTAAGGATGCTGATAAATTGAGAGGGGTCTGTCCGCCAAATTGTAAAATAACCCCCGTTGGTTTCTCCTTATCTATGATAGCCAGGACATCCTCAGTGGTAAGGGGCTCAAAATAAAGTTTATCTGACGTATCATAGTCAGTACTTACTGTTTCAGGATTACAATTTACCATGATGCTTTCATATCCTTCCTCCCGAAGGGCAAAAGAAGCATGCACGCAACAGTAATCAAACTCGATTCCCTGGCCTATTCTATTTGGCCCGCCACCCAATATCATAACTTTTCTTTTTTTTGAGGGGCGACTTTCATCTTCTGTTTCATAACAAGAGTAATAATAAGGAGTATAGGCCTCAAATTCAGCTGCACAGGTATCCACCAGTTTATAGACCGGGATAATACCTAAAGATTTCCTGAAATTGCGAACTGTCTGCTCTTGCGTATCCAAAAGAGTAGCAATCTGGATATCTGAAAACCCATATTCTTTCGCCTTTGTCCAAAGAGGATTTTTGGAGGAGAGATTTTCTTTGAGGTCCTTCTTCATGCCCTTTCTATTAAGGAGCATTTCAATTTCCAGGTTAACAATCTGGCCTATATTCGCTAAAAACCATGGATCAATATTGGTTATCTGGTGTATTTTTTCAATATTCAGCCCGGCTAAAAAAGCTTTCCGTACATCAAATATTCTTGCAGGGTGAGGAAGGGCCAAATTATGACGAATTTTCATTATTTCTTCTTTAGAAAATTTTTCAGCTTGTTTTTCTATATACTCTTTGATTGAATTCACTTCCAAGTTTTCATCCGAGGGCTTTTCATCAGCCCCCAATCCAAAGCAGCCAATTTCCAAGGAGCGTAATCCCTTTTGGAGGGCCTCTTTAAAAGTCCTACCAATGGCCATAACTTCGCCCACGGATTTCATGGAAACCCCCAAGGTATTTTGAGCAGCGGGAAATTTTTCAAAAGTAAATCTTGGAATTTTTACTACACAATAATCAATAGTAGGCTCAAAGCA
>JAUWIR010000030.1 GCA_030605265.1 Pseudomonadota bacterium
CTCCCCCCTTTTTTTCTGCCAAAGTATCTTTTGATTAATAAAAAAATTTGCTTCGCGCTCAATCCATACAATTCAAGAATAGGCTCTTCATTAATCCATACTTCGTTAATGCACTGTCGACTTAGAATGCTTATTTGAGGAAAGATTTCATCTTCATAGGTTTCTTCGGGGACCTCTGTTACGGCAACCTGAATAGGCGAGGAAATCTCTCTAGCCTCTTTTTGATAGCCAAAGGCAGTTATAATCGAATCACTGACTACACTCGGTGAGGCCATGGCTATCTGAATAAGTTTAACAGGTTCAAAAGGTTCAAAAGGTTCAAAAGAATCACCCAAGGTTACCTTTTGGGTATCCCCTTGTCTATACAAACTCTGTTCATACAAACTATTAGATAATGCCCCTCTCGAACTATTTCCTAAAGAATCAATGGCTTGATAATGGAATAGCCCCTCGATTTTTTCTTTACTTGTGGGAGAATAATGAAAAGTATAGGCAAGAGAAGATATGGGTTCTTTTGGGCTTTCAGGTATGTTCACTTGTTGTAATTCTACTTCTTTCTCATTAATAAAAAAACTCTTCACCTCTGAAGGGTCATACAGTATCCCTTGAATACCATCAAATTTTAAAAATCCAGACCCCTTCTCCTTACCTTCTTCAGCAAAGTAAACTATGGGGCCCTCTTGGTCAAACAGTATGGAAATCTTCTTTTCATCCTCTCTGTCCATTAGGTCAACAACTTTAATGGAAACAGTGTTAATCCCGGGTCGTAGTGTAACCTTTTGCTGAAAATCACAAAAAAACTCTTTGCTTACTTCCAATAAAGATAAAGGCTTTTCATTATTCAGAGAAATAAAAATATTCCCCACGTAAGTATCATCACTGGTTGAACCGGAAAGCAAAAATTTGGGATCATTAGTCATTTGCGGCCTATGATCAAGCGCTAGCCGGGGGGCTTCAGTATCTTCCCCTGTTAAAAAGAGTTTTTCCCTTCTCACTTTATTAAGGTAATAGTTTGCTTTGGCTGAAGCACATTGATCAAGGGAAATTTTCAGAAGCTGTAAGGCTTTCTCCAAACTATCAGGTTCTTTGTTAAGTTCATAAAGATAATAGTAAACAACACCAAGTTCCCTATTGGGGAAATACTCCGGTAATCGATGCGTGCCATAGGTACGCACCCACCTTCCATCATCCTTTCCCCTTTCAATGGACCTTTGTAATTCATCCCTTGCCGCAATTAAACAAACCTCTTCCCTGCACTGAGCACAAGAAATTCCCCTGAGATAACAACTATGCCATGCTTCAGAAAAAATCCTCTCTTTAGTAGTACAATACTCCTTCCCATTTATGACAATTGGTTTAAACCGGCGATTACTGCAGCCAATAATAGTAATAAGGAAAAATAGAAAAAATATTTTAAGAAATCCCTGAATGTAGCGCATATTTCATTGTTTCTCAGATCAAATAAAAAATAACAGAGGCATAAAAATAGTGTTCTTTTATTTCACAATCAATTGATTCCCCTTGCAGGGTTTCAACATCCTGCTTGTCCCCAAATCGATAATGATAGACAAAATCAAGAGCAAAGAATTCTTTTTTTGATTCTCCTCTGTAAGTAATCCCACTTCCACAGCTTGCCCCATAAACATCATCAGGACGATCACCGGCAGGCTCAGGATCATAAAAAAAACCCATGCGTAAATGGATGTCCCGCTTTGGGTTCTGAAAAACATATTCTCCACCGCACCTTATTTGGGTTGTAGGGGTAATTTTAGCCTCCTCTTCTCTCTTTTTATTGATTGGGCTCCACCTATCATCAGAGTCATAAACCAGTACGTACTGGTCCCAATGGGTTTTGTAAACATCAACAGCCAAAGCCAAGGACTCCGAGAAATGAAAACAGAGGCCTAAGCCATAGGAAAGCGGCATTTCTAAAGTAAGGTTATTACGAGAGATATGATCATAATAGTAATTCAAGACCGGGTCTTCAGGAAATTCAGTATACACTTTCTCCTGCTTTTCATGCTGAATATCAGCTTTAAACGGGGTTTTTAGAACTCCGCCAAATTGAATCTGTCGTTTTTTCCCAAAAAGGCGAAAATAATCGGATTTAAGAAGGAACCCAAAATTCATATTAAACCCTGAAAAATCATATTTCTCATAGATTTCACTTCTGGTAATTATTGGTTCATCTCGTATTTCAGTACCTTCAGCATATTGAGTGTTGATGTTTTCCCACCCATTATCCAGCAGCTCATGGTCCCAAAAATTACAGGTTACTCCGAGAAATAAGAAACGTTTAATCATAAAGGCACGGGCTGGTGATAAAGTACACAAGGACCCTTGTTGGTGTTTTGAATCTTTGTGCAATTTATCAATAAATACTCCCTCTGCATCTTCTTCTCTCCATGTTTTTGATATATCCATGGAAAATTCATATAAATGTTGGTAATTGAAAGATAAAACCAAATTTCGATTAAAGAACGTAAAAGGAAGGACACCACTGGCATAATTCAAGTGAAAGATTTGAGAAGAGTGGTCTGTAATATCGCCTCCATCAACATGGCTTGCGCCATATTCATTTTCCCCTGAAAAATAAGAGCCAACTATGGAGAGTTCAGGTTTGGTAAGTTGGAGTAATCCCGCCGGGTTCCATGAAGCTGCAGTAGCATCATCAGCAACACCAATAAACGCCCCTCCCATCCCCATTGCCCTGGCTCCGGAGCCGACAGGATTAGGAGTAGCCTGCATATCCATATCAGGATAATCTGCCAAACTGCTCTGTTGCGACCAAATAGTTATAGAAAAAACTATTAATAAAACAGTAACTACTTTCAATTTTTTCATTTTTCATTTATTAATTTAGAGCATATACTTTGAAGAAAACAGCCTTTGCTATTAACTGTAACAAAAAGATTCTGAGGATAAGAAAGAGCGAAAATTGTGTCACTAGCCCCATTTATACTCCCATCCCTATCCCCATTTTCCCCGTCTGTCACTTTGATGTTGATACTATTTCCATCAAGAAAAACAAAATCCATTTCCTGCCATGTATTAGTATCCTGGTAATTGTAACAGCAAAGAGAAGAAAAAAATTTATTTTCAGGTTTATGCGTATCTTTGTAGGTAACTTGTATGGTAACCTGGCCCCCTGCTTCAACTGCATCAAGATGAAAACCTAAAAAGCCATAAGGGAAATAATATCTGGATTTTATTCTTTCAATTCCCGCCAGTTCATTTGGATCAATAAATCTAACCTTCTGAAAGTAGGGGTTTGTGCCCTCCGGCTCCTGAATTTTTAAGGTAAATATCTTTTTATCAGCAGGATTGCGGCCCACCTTCATGATTGTGGCAGTGCGCGAATCCGAACCGGCATCCTCTTCATCCCTATCCCATGCACCATCAAGATCGCTCTCTGTCTCATCATAGGAAAGAGAAAGAGCATCAAATATTATGTACCTTGTTTTTTCTGATTCCTCCTTCTGATGCCAGCATCTTATAATGATTTCATTTTTTTCATCCACTTCTCCTCCCTTGATCAATCCAATAGGAAAAGGATAACTAAAATATCTATCATCTTTATACATTGGGGTTTGTCAAACAAAAATCTTTGTATCAAACTTCATAATTTCAAGAAAAAGAGTGGCATTTGGGTCCGAGGGTTTTGCTTGAACTTCTAAGACCGGATTCTGGTAATCAGCATTATAAGGAAAATTGAGACATATTTCTTGAATCCGATCCTCTGCATAACTATCAGAAGAAGACCAGAGAAGTTGGGGAAATTCCCAAGCAGGATTGTCTTCCCAATTTGGCGGCACAAGATAATCAAGGGAAACTATTTCAGGGGGCCATGAAAATTCACTTCCCTGTGAATTAGAATCAAATTTCCCTATCTTCCAAATATACTCTTTTGCCTGAACAGGCAAAAAGAGCCGCCCTATAAGCAAAAAGAAAAGGCCAAGAAAAAAAAGTAACCTGGAACCTCTCATGGTACATCGCCTCTTTTATCAATGATATAAACTCTATTTTGATCAATATATGTATCATTGCCGGCAAGTTCAGTAAAAAACCGATAGGTTGAATCAATCTTCCCTGTTAATCTATCTAAAGTCCTGATTCCTTCAACCTGCTCAAGAGTGGTGAGCGCTTTTTGTGTTTTCATACTCTCCTGATAAAATACATCAGTATTAAGCAGTTCAGCATCTTGCCCGGAATAATGTGCTTTATTCCTGCTGGGATAAGAAAAACCCCTAAGATACAATATGGATGATATATTTATTAGATCAAGGTAGAGTACACCTCCGGTGGATACATCAACGGCATTGTAGGTTTGGGATCTCATCGCCTCCCTGGTGTCTCCACAATAAGTGATACCATCATTCCAATACCATTTACCATCTTTTGTATCATAGTAATAACGTTGCCTTTTATAGATGTCTACATCAAGAGGGCAGTAACACCAAGCTTCCTCACCTTGACGATAAAAGTAATAGGGGCTTATTAGGGCATTGGAGGGGACTACATTAGGGGCCCTAGCATAGATATCAGGAAAATAATACAAATTTTTTCCTTCACATAAAGGCAGAAATACTGTTGGATAGATTCCGGAGGTTTTTAAACAAAATTCTCCATAATTACTGATATTGTCCCCGTCATAATCTCCGTCTGGTGGAAAATCGGTATCTCCATCACCTCCAGGATTGCCACCTCCATCTTGTATTGCCTTCTGCCAAATTTCTTTTCTAATGTTGTACCCTCCTGATTTAGGGAGTGACCCGGGACTACCACAAGGAATGGAACTAATATCAATGGTTATTCTGTTTAAACTGCTCTTTGAAAGGGATACATCTTCTATTGTTTTTATAACATCACCGTTCAAATTATTTGTTACTTGAAGATCAACAGTTGTATTAATGCAGTTATTAAATTTGAATGAACATACCTCATGGCCACGCCATTCCTTTATATCCGGCCTATTAGGTTTCCCGCCGTCTATCATACGAACAGAAAGACTATGGCGGCGCAACCGGCATTCCTGATTCCGATCTATTACTGTAACTTCCAGCACTGTATATTCTTGCGCTTGATCATCTTTAACAGATAAAATATAGGATACCCCTTCCGGATGATAGCTTGAGGCAAGCCTTGTTTCAAGAAGATAGTACCCGGTTTGCCTGCACTGAAAATCAAGGAGATTCTGGTCAACGTGGAAGGGGCCGGAAAGTTCATTTGGGTCCAGGGGAATAGGGCGAACATTTGGATCATAGAGGGCAATCTGAATGAAGTAGCCTTGCTCTGAAAGGTCTTGGGCATAGATTTCGTAGATATGGCCTGAGAAGGCCTTAAAATACATCCAGTCATGATCTTTGCAAATTCCATCACTATTATTTGGATCATAAAAGGTGCGCCGTATGGGAAGATCATTTACTACAAGCGCATGATTTGGATCACTCAAAATGATGTTCGGGTCGGGATCAAATTCATAATCATCATGGCCGATTCCATCATTTGTGTGCACAATGGCCACTTCTTGCCATTCCGTCCAGGTCTTCGAATTGTCCCCTTTTCTTCTTCCCTCCACCATAAAGTAAGCCTGATAATACTCATCACCACTTATCTGGTCTGCTTGATTATTTGGATCTAGATCTACAATCATGCTTTTTTGATAAATTCCCGAAGATGAGGCCAATACTACCCAGGCCCTCCAATCCTCATCAGTTTCCGCATCAGGATGGGGGGTAAGGGAAAGAAGGTAGTGGGTTGTTCCATCCTCCCCTTTTTCAACCCTGGCATTGCAGTCAGTAAAAAGAGAGAGATCTTCTCCAGGGATAGCCGACATCCCTAAATAGTAGCTTAAGTAGTGGTTCATGGTTTGATAATCCTGCACTTTTTCCGGTAAAAAAAGTGCAGGGTTTTGCCAGGTTAAGGAAACTGCGTTTTCAGCCATTCTATAGCATTGGGCAACACTGGCCCCGGATAAAATAGAGGAGAAAAAGAAGTTTGAAAAACAGGGGAAAAGTCTTTCTCCTTGATGTCGCAAAGGAGAAAAGAAAAGTTTGTTTTTACTTGTTCCGGCAATGCCTGCTCCTCTTTTGGGCCAGTTATCGTTGGGAAAGCAGGAGGATAAATACTCTTTTGCATAAGGTGAATCCAGAAGAATAAGAAAGCGCTGATTCGGATCATCATGAGGAATAAATTTTTTAAGATCACTGGGGCTTAAGCTGTCATTTGAATCAAGATAAAAATGGGGGATACGTTCCCCTTCTTTTTCTTTAAAATCCACTTGCCCAATCATGTAGAAAAAGAGGGTCTTATCTTCCGGCAGTCCAATTTCAGAAAGGGTGGAAAGACAGCAAGCTATTTCTATTTCATCATCTCTTAGTCCTTTACTGCGTAAAATGGCTCCTGCTCGATTCACTTGATCTCGCAATCTTTCTCTTTCCTCTTGGGAAAGAAGATTTTGATCATTCGGATCACTATAAACAATCACCGCCATGGTTTTGTTCTCAATTGAACTCCCAATTGGTATTTTACAGGTGGCCACTTTGGGGCGGGTACTATTATCTACTGCATAAATGGTGATTCTATAGTTTGTTTCATTGGGACAAGGATCAGGTACGCTAAGTGTATATGGCCCCCCATAAAGACAGTTTGGACCAAAAGAAGGGTCTTTGAGATCAAGAGCAAGGCACAGCTCGGGGGCTGAAACTTTAGCCCGGCCTAAGGTGCTGGTAAGAGCGTTTTGCGTGCTTTCAACAAGGGCAAAGACTTTGCTTATGCCGGTTAAAGAGTAAACCTCGGCCCTTATTTCAACCTGATCTCCGCGCCGGTTAGCTGATGCTTCACTGATGGCGGGCCTGCTCTCATCTACATAGTAGATATTTTCACGGTCCCAGGCTTCAATAAGATGAAGATTCGGATCGGAAACACAGGGTGTTTGCGCGCCCATGGGCAGAAAGTCCCCGGCATAATCAAAAGCATCCTTTAGGCTGTGAGTTAAAAACCACTCATCAAAAAAGGGATAGGAAAAAGAGACCATTCCCTGATTCAAAAAATAGGCTGTCTGATTGGGATCAGTACTGGTTATAGTAATGATTTTATCAGCTAAGGATTGACTATTATTTATCTCGGATAAAAAACTTCCTGAATAACAGGCATCATAAAGGAAAATGATATTTCCCTCAACCCGGTCGACAATTTTTTCCATGGTATCAACTAAATCCGAAGCAGAGAGTAGTACTTTAGGATTAAGGCGAAATTTTTCCTTGCTTCCATGATCAACCAAAAACAGGAAAAGCTCCTTTGCACCCTTTTGGCTAATTGTCCAAAAGGGTGAATCCGGCTTATTAAGATCAAAAGCATTAAGGTCCGGGTACCCCCGTATTTCATCGTATTTATTATCGTTATCAAGGTCCTGCAGAAGGTACGGATTGTAGTAATAAATTTCATCCTCACCATAGCCCATGGCCCGCAAAGACTTATAGGCATGGTTTCCAATAGTATTGGTGCTTTCCCAAAGATAATCCCCGCTTCCCTGATAGCCTGCCATTATCAAAGCCATTTTTCTTTTCCCGGCAGCATAATCGGGATTTTCATTAACATCAATACAGACCTCTATGGTGAGTTTGGCGGATATAAGAAGGTTTGGGTCTTTTGCCGGATCAGCATACCCGGTAAGGGTAAAAAGACCGTTTTTCCCGGGAGTTATTTTGTAGTAGGGCCCAGCATCATGATCAGCATCATTGATATCGATTTCTATATCAGCAAGGGGATTAGGGTCAAGGATGGTGGGATCAGATGAAAAGAAGGTAATATTTTGATGAGTGTAGGGAATATACTGTCTGTCAGGGTCTTGGCCAATAAGAGTAAGATCAAAGGGTATATCGTTTTTGAATGAAATAGTAAGACTGTCTTCTTTTAAAGGGTTAATGCCGTCTTTTGAGAAATGCAGGGAAGTAAATTCACTGCCGGGGAGGGCCATTTGGGGTGCCTGATCAGAAAAAGGAGGGCCCGACAGGGCCCAATCCTGTAATTTTTGCCGGGCGTTAAGAAAAGCTTGCCGAAGGATCGTATTTACTATTTGCGGACTACTGTCAGGAACAGTGTTGGTGTCAAGGTATGGACATAAGTTATTTATGAATTCTGTAGTAAAAGCATTATATATACTTAGTTTTTGTCCCTGCGGCGGAACGGGGGAAAGTTTATTCGGACCGGAAAAATCAGGTTTAATATATGAGGCGCCATCGTTAGTTGAGGCAATGACCGTGACATTATGGTCTGTAAGATCATCAATAAAGGTACCTGAGGCTGCTGATTCAATAATGACCACCACCTGGCGGTTCATTTCTTGCCGGAATTTAGTTATACAATCTTTTAATTCCCCGGCGGTTATCACCTGATTAGGCATAATCTGAAAGCGATCCTCCGCTCCATGGCCTATGAGGTAAATATAAAGAGGGCCGGTGTTTGCCCGCAAACTCTTTTCCCATTCCATAAAACTCGCTTCAGTTGATTCCCATGGTTCCCATGGTATAATTGCCTGTCTTAATCTTTCGCTGGTGGGAACAGCATCATTAATAACGAGTTGATCAAGGGAGCTGTGAAAGATATCCTGGAAAAATACAGGATTTTGATACCAAATATCATACACTTCATAGCCGGCCTTGAAGAAGGAGAAAAATACATGGTTTGCCAGGGCTTGGGTTGCAGGCCAAAGAGTGTTTGTACTGCCTGCCTCGCCTCCGGCAACCAGAATAAGATTTCCTTTTAAGGAAGGGGCTGTATTGATTCTAAATTTTAGCATTCCACCGGCCCCGGCGGCAACAAACGCATAATTGTCATCACCGGATAAGGCAATATCAAATATATAACCAGGAGTATCACAGTCAATAGCTATCTTTGGATCACTTTTGTTGCTTATATCTATTACTTGAAGACCACCGCTATCAGCAATGAGAGAAAGACCCCAATCAACAATATTATATGAAGGGTCCCCATCAGCAGCAATAAAAGCGTAATTTCCATCACTGGATATGGTAACATTAAATGGATCACCTGGAGTATCACAGCTTCCAACTATCACCGGCTTACTTTTGTCGCTTATATCTATTATTATAAGCCGTCCGCTAACCACAACCACAGAACCCTCTTCAGTAAAAGCAAAGCTCCTGGCCTCAGCAATAAAAGCATAGTTGCCATCACCGTATATGGCAACATCAATAGCATTACCAGGGGTATCACAGTTACCTACTATCACCGGATCACTTTTGTCGCGAATATCTATTACTCGAAGACCATCGCCATCAGCAATAAAAGCATAGTTTCCGTCACTGTGTATGGCAACACTTTTTGCATAGCCGGAAGGAGTATCACGGCTTCCAACTATCACCGGCTCACTTTTGTCGCTTATATTTATTGCTTGAAGATTCCCACCATCAACAAAAAAAAGAAAAGTCCCATCAACAAAAAGAAGACCCCCATCATCAGCAATAAAAGCATAATTCCCATCACCGGATATGGCAACATCTTTTGCATAGCCAGGAGTATCACAGCGTCCAACTATCACCGGCTCAATTTTATTGCTGATATTTACTACTTGAAGATCCCCACCATCAGCAATAAAGGCATAATTTCCGTCGCCGGATATGGTCACACCCGCTGCATCACCTGGAGTATCACAGCTTCCAATTATCACCAACTCACTTTTGTTGTCTATATTTATTGCTTGAAGACCCCCACCATCGGCAATAAAAGCATAGTTTCCGTCGCCGGATATGGCAACACCTTTTGCATAGGAGGAAGAAGTATCACATCTTCCAACTATCACAGGCTCAATTTTCTCGCTTATATTTATTACTTGAAGTCCCCCACCTTCAAAAATAAAAGCAGTATCACGCCCAGCCATAAAAGCGTAATTTCCATCAGTGGATATGGCAAGGCCCTCAGCATCACCAGAAGTATCACAGTTTCCAACTATCACAGGCTTAGTTTTGTCGCTTATATCTATTACTTGAAGGCTACTCACACCATCAACAAGCAAAGGGAAATTTACATCAGCAGCAATAAAAGCATAATTCCCATCACCGGATATGGCAACATCTTTTGCATAGCCGGAAAGAATATCACGGCTTCCAACTATCACCGGCCCAGTTTTGTCGCTAACATCGATTACTTGAAGACTACTCCCTCCATCAACAATAACAGCATAGTTTCCATCACCGGATATAGCAACGTCTTCTGCATTACCTGGAGTATCACAGCCCCCAACTATCACTGACGCAGTTTCATCTTTAATATCTATTACGCAAAGCCCGCTATCCCCATCAGCAATAAAAGCATAGTTTCCATCACCGGATATGGCAATACTGTTTGCATGGCCAGGGGTATCACAGCGTCCAACTATCACCGGCTTACTTTTATCTTTAATATCTATTACGTAAAGCCCGTTATCCTCGTAAGTTATTAAATTGCCTCCCCTACTACTAATAAAAGCATAATTTCCATTATTGGATACGGCAATATCGGATTCCAAAAAAGGAATATCACAGAAAGCAACATAATAGGGCTTTTTAGGATCATCCACATTTATTATATAAAACCTTCCCTTAAGCCCTGTAAGATCTTCACTAAACTCTCCTTCAAAAGTGGCAACACACCCGTAAAGAGCATCTTTTTTATCTGGCTGTGCTATTTCGATATCACTACAACTACCAAGAGGTAGAAACGAGACTGCCGACTTTTTATCAATATCAAAGATCACGATACCTTTACTGGTTGAGCAAAAGGCATATTCTCTTTTTACTATATTTCCATCCTGCATTTCTTCATATTCCCATGCATTTACGCTGGTAAAAGCACCATAATCATTGTACACTTGTCCCACTAAACCTAAATGTACCATGTCCGTCGCAGAAGCATGATAACCGAAAAGAGGAGACAAAATCAGAAAAATAAAGCTCATAATGAAGATCATCAGGCAAAAAAACACCATATATTGAATAAACTGAGTTCTTACACTGTTTCCCATTGAAGCCCCCTCACACAAACTCTGCATATTCTCCCTCACTATTCCCCCCTCGATTAACCTGCACTCTAACTTTTAACTTTTTTGTTCTTGATGCACATAAACCTCATAAATCACCCTCTGAAGGCGATGGGAGACTCTTTCCGCCAGGTTGGAAACAAGAGCTTTTTTATCAAGCTCCAGATCATCCTCCGCATATTTAACCACCCCTGTTTCCACATCAACCAGCCTGTAAAGAAATTCGAATTTTTCCTTTATCAAGATAAATCAGTTCAAGGATATTCTTTTCCCGTGCATAGTTTGCAGGATTCATGGTGTTTTTTTAACCAAAATGGGAAGTTCAATATTTTCTCCGGCCCCTCTGTCATCAAAAAATTCAATGCGATAATCGCCTTCTTTAAGACGAGGAAAGAATGCTCTTCCATCAGCAAAGGATACTGAAGCATTCAGTATCTTCCCCTTATAGAGGCGTATCCCGATATCACTGGAAATGTTCCCGGGGGCAAGAGAGGATACCGTCAGGATTAAAAATCCTTCTTTGTCTGCATTGGCTATTTCAAATGAAACGGGGCCAAGCACTGTTTCAACTTGTAAAGAATAAGGAAAATCATAAAAATCTTCTTGGGAATCTTGTTTTTCCTTTGGTTGCTCATATTTTCGCGAAGGCTGAGGCACTGCCTCTTGAAACGAAAGCATCCCTTCAATAAGGTCCTTTTGCAGGCAACTCATTTTATCCCCTACTTTGTCCCACAAGAGGGTTATTTTTTTCAACAAAGCCTTAGTTTCTTTGTGTACTTCCGGCTTTGCCGGAGGCCCTTCAAGCAATTCCCCCGCCTTTGCGTAAAGGGTCTCCGGCATCTCTCGGAGATTTGCCTGCGCTTGTTCTATATCCATGAGAATCCCAAGGGTTTTCCTGCATTCAGTGCAATGATGAAAATGCCGGGCCAATTTTTCCTCTTCCTTCGTACGCTCTCCATGAATGAAACTGAGTATGGTATCCTCTGCAGGGCATTCTGTTTCAGGTGGAATACATTTTTTTCTGCTTTTTTTTAGTTGTGCCGATATAAGGGCATCTATGAAATTATCTTTTTTCATACCTTTATCCTCTTTTCTCACTGTGCTTGGGCGCGCTTCGTCATTTCTTTGTCCGCCGGATACTGTGTCAAATTCTTTTCGAAGGCTTGGTCATTAAGGGATAAATTGATAATACATTCTTATTCCCTTAATTGTTATTAGTTTACCTAAGTTAAAAAATTCCCCTTACTTCTAATTCATATTTAAAAAAATTTCTAAATTTTTCAGTGATTTTATAGGCGGCTTTTTCTTTCATCCTAAAAAGATTTGCTATGTCACCGGCTTTTTTCCCTTGCTCATAGAAAAGGTCAATAATCAATCGCTCTTTATCATTTCTCAGTTTAGCCATTGCAGCTTTTAAAGCTTCATCCAAGAGATTCCCCCGCTCTTTCCTGATGAGATTTTCAGAAGGATCATCCATAGACAGAGCACACGAAACAGCTTCTTCATCATTTATTTCTATCATTTTTCTTTTTGCTTCTTTTTTTACTTCAGCCAAAAGAAACCAATTTAATACTCCGGTAAGATACGTTTGGGGCTTGGCTTTATTTAATCCTTGGTAATTATGAAGTACCATATAATCATTTTTGGCAATGTAGACAATAAAGCCATGCAATACATTTTCCGGCTCAAGCGCTACATTTATATATTTCCCATCCGAGCATATGACCATTTGCTTTCCCTTGCATCTTCTGTGGATAATCGTGTAAATCAATCTTCCAAAGCGTATTAGAAAATCATCAGGCGTATCTCCAAAGGCCGGCGGAAATTTTTGCCCGCAATTATTTCCTTTCTCCATACTTATACTCCAAACATACTTAAGTGATAACTTATCTTCACGATTTCTCTTGATCATTAAAATTAACATATTTAATTATGTATATCAATAAAAATAATCATTTTATTATATTGATTTTACAGATATTGCTTTCGATATACTGCCCCAATTCCCGCCTTAAAAGGTTTTTATTCTTAGCACTGCGAACTATGGCTCTTGAAGAAATTGCTATTATTTTTCCCTGGTTACATTTTAATTAGGGGAAAAATTAATTCTGAGAATACTAATCATTAATAGAGGGGAAAATAAAAGATTTTGTAAAAGAGGTTTTAAGCAACCGTTCATAGCGATGTATAGAAATCTTTGCCTTTTCCATTCTGACTTCTGAATCTTATTCTCTGGTTTCTCATAGGTATTTGTGGCTGGATTCTTAAGATTTAAAAAAACGACTTGACCTGTCTGATTAGCGCTTCTTGGTATTCCCCGGCATAGTTGGTAAATCCGGCAAAAAAAAATTATATTTGACTTGGCAGTATCAGTCTTCAAGGTAAAAGAAGGCACAAAGACACAAAGGATAATTTATATTATATCATACAGTTAGCTAATCATTTTCAGATAAAAATTCCTGTTATTAAATTATAAATGATGAAAGATTAAGGAGGAAAGGGGGGAACCGGCGGAAGTTATGGCAACTATCTATCTGGAGATCTATCGTGTGTGCGAGGAAATTAAATCAATAATGATAATGGAGGGGAAATAAAATGATAAAACGACAAAAAGAAAAGTATAAATATTTTCTCTTAATTTTGAGTCTTGGCATTCTTACATCCATCATATTCACCTCATCTTGGCTTTGGGCGCAAGATGACACTAACTTTTACGCGGGAAGTAAAACAGGGGCTTCAATACTTATTTTAGACTGTGACAGAAGTTTTGACAATGGTGGAAGTTCTAACAGTTTTACTGTTGATGGTGTGGAAGAAATAACTTTTGAGCAGGAATACAGTAACTTACTGAAAGATCTTGGTTATTATAACTATGAAGTATATAAACAAAAGATTAATAGATCCCATGATGTTATTGAAAGTCCAAGTACTGAATTTCTGCGAAAGTTTGATGTTGTTATCTGTGTCGCAGGAGTAACCTCATCTTATTGGCATTGGCTGGGGGATATTAATGATTATTTAGATAGTGGTGGCCGAGTTCTTCTCATCTGTCCCAATAAATATTTCGATTGGGCTTTTAGTTTCCCTGAGGAGTTAATTACCGGCTATTTAGGGTCTCATTTCGGGGTCGACCTGTAAATGTGGAGATGCAAACTGCGATGGATCAGTAGATATATTTGATGCCCTATTGATTGCTGAACATGTTGCGGGACTTAAATCTGATTCGCAGGTCCCCTGCTTTAGCTGCTGTGATGTTGATAATAATGATGAGATAAATATCTTTGATACCTTAAAGATAGCTGAGTATGATGCCGGGATTATCCCTGTATTATGTAATAAGTGAGTAAAGATACAAATCCCCAAGCCAATCTAAAATAGAGCTTATATTATCAGCAACAGATTGATTTATAGTATTTAAAATCTTATTTAGCAACAATTCTAATGAGTAAATCTCAATAAGGTTGTTCCAAGAAACGAAACGAGGGCGTGAATGTGTAGGAATGAATATTTGAGTCCGGTACTTAAAGTTAACGGAGTATCATAATATCCAAATAAAATTGAATGAGGAGAAGCTATAGAATTCATGGGAAGAAAGGACACCAAAAGCAGCAATTAAAACGGCCAAGGCCAATAAGGGGGATAAGGTCCGGTAATATATGAACATATTCTCAATGGGGTAGTTATTGGGACCTCAATCCATGACAAGTTATCCATTAAACTAAGGTGGGAGAAAAAAAATGAAACATGTCTATTTTGCAGGGGGTAAAAGAATTATTTATTTTGTTTGTGCATAAGTAACTGTTTTCAAACCGTAATTTTTTAAAATTTTCACTTATTAACCTTATTTTTACTAACTTCAAGATGGAGGTGTGATTCTATGGAATCCATAGGTAAGCGTAGTTTGATGAATTTATCTGTATTTTTATTTGCATCCATTTTTGTATTATGTTCTTTTTCCCCCGGAGCTTCACAAACATCCTTTAATAACAAAATTTATTGGGTTGATCCTTTGTCCGGGAATAAAGTGGGTCCTAATTTTAGTATGGATAAAAACAGTGATGCCCGTTTTATACTTAGGGCGGAGATCCCGACAGGCAAAAAGTTAAAAGCATTCAAATTTACAGCGACTTATAATCAAAATTTAGTCACAAAAAAACTGGCGGGGACAGCTCCCGGGGCGCCCTTTATGAAAGATATGAATTATATCCTTAATGACCAAACCCCACCTGAGATTACCGCAAACGGCTGGCATACCGGGGGGATCGATCCGCCACATGTAGATTTATTGGATGTTACCTTGACGGCGGGCAACATTGAGGACTCTTTTGTTTTTGAGATTGACATAATAAGTTTTGGAGCATCCGGCACCGACACCTTCCTACCTACTCCGGAAAACACTACCATAACGATTGAAGATTGCGCCCCACCGCCGGAGATTTGTGACGGGGAGAATAATGACTGTGACGACGAGATAGATGAGGATTTTCCGGATAAAGGGGACTCATGTACCGTAGGGGTTGGTGCCTGTGAGAGACATGGCAATATGGTGTGTAAATCCGACGGCAGCGGAACTGAGTGCGACGCTGTTGCGGGCAGTCCAACTACAGAGATATGCGGAGATGGTATAGACAATAACTGCGATACTCAAATAGATGAAGGCTGCGGAGGCGGC
>JAUWIR010000296.1 GCA_030605265.1 Pseudomonadota bacterium
AGAGGATTTATTATAAAAAGGATATAAAGATATTTGTAATTTTCAAAAAGACGATTGAGTTGATTATACTCCAGGGTAAATTTGAGTCAAGCCCTCGAAGTGAAATGCGGCAATTCTAATTATGAAAACTAACCCGAGCAAGTCAGAGTCAAAAAGTATGTCTTATTTTCACCGCAAAGACGCAAAGGTCGCCAAGAAAAATACTTTATCTTCTTTTTGGTGAAAAATTGTTGTTTTTGTTTTTATCCAAACCCTGTCAAAGTGAGAATCGCTGGGTAACCCAAAATGCACTCTTTTTTTATGTAAATAAAGAACAAATTTTTAGAGATAATCTTAAAAGATGACCGACTTAGGGGGCATTACTAAATTGCAGGAAGAGAAAAATTAATTCGTTTATGATGATTTTTGGACCAAAAGATATGATGAATTTATTGAATTTAAGACAACCAACAGTATTGGGAAGTGGGGTTATGGGTTGTGGGATAGCCATTTGCTTTGCACAGATAGATTTGCCGGTAATCTTATGGACCAGAGGAAGGACTGGAAAAATTAGACGAAAGATCAAATTAATCCTGCAAAATGATTTTGACCTAAATGAAAATGAGCAGGAAAGATTTTTAAATAATATCTACATTACTTCAGAATTGAGTGTTACTGCAGAATCTGATTTTCTCCTCGAAGCAGTTGTTGAAGATTTAGAGGTAAAAAGGAGGTTATTTTTAACTCTCTGTAATCTATGCGCACCCTCTGCGATAATCGCCACAAATACCTCTACCATTCCTATTAGAAAAATTGCTTCAATAGTTCATTTTCCTCAACGTGTAATTGGTATGCATTTTTTTTTTCCTGCTTATAAAACCGATATGATTGAGATAATCTGTTCGCAATCAACCTCTTGGGAAACTTTTTCCGTGGTGAGAAATTTGGCCGCTCTACTAAAAAAAGAAGTGATTAAAGCTGAAGATAAACCTGGATTTTTAGTAGACCGTTTATTCCTGGCACATGTAGCTAATGCAATTCGTCTTTTGGAATCGGAAGACATTTCTCCGGAAAAATTAGATCATATAATGTGCCGGGCGTATCCAATGAATTTCCCTCCTTTGGTTTATGCAGATCAAATCGGCTTGGATACGTTATTCTATAGTCTTAACAGCCTCTATAACCAGCTTGATGAAGAACAGTATAGGCCCCCTATGATATTAAAAAAAATGGTGGAAGAGGGAAAATTAGGGAAAAAATCCGGTGAAGGTTTTTACAAATATGTTTAACCGTTCACACCTGATCAAGATTCATGGTATTATTTCCTTATGTATCAGCAGGTGAAAATAATTATAAATCCTATCTCAGGCGCTGGCAAAGGGATTCATGAGGGGAGTTTTCTCCGTAATTATTTAGAAAAAGAGGGAATACGAGTTTTTCCCTTCATCACCAAAAAAACAGGTGACGCTCAGCAAGAGGCCAGTGATACCAATTTCCCCATAATTGTGATTGGGGGGGATGGGACTGTGAATGAAGTGGTAAACGGTTTGGGTGGGCGTAGCATACCTCTTATTATTTTTCCTGTTGGTACTGCAAATCTTCTTTCAAAAGAAGTGGGATTATCAAAAAATTTTCAGGATATTAAAAATCTTATACAATATGGCAAAATTCGACTATTTGATACCGGATATATTCAGGGTAATACACAAAGACAAAGACGATTTCTCTCCCTGGCCAGCCTTGGCTTTGATGCTGAAATAACTCGTTTAATGATGCATAAACGAAATGGATTAATTCATCCCTATTCCTATTTAATGCCCATTTGGCAAGTTTTAAAAGAGTATTCTTTCCCCTTTTTCACCATGTTTATTGATGACCGATTTGTGGCAAAAGGGACTACTGCCATAATTGGAAATATAAAAAAATATGGGGGATATTTCAGCATTACCAAACAGGCCAAACCTGACGATGGATTGCTTGATGTTTGTATTTTTCAAGGACGGTCAAGATTAGATTACTTTCGATATTTTCTGAGCATTCTTTTACATTGTCCAACTGTAAATCATGATGTGCAGTATTTTAAAGGGAAAAAAATAAAGATTATCTCCAATAAACCAATCCCTGTTGAATTAGATGGAGATTTTTGGGGATATACTCCTATTACCTGTGGGGTTACTCCCCGCACAATCCCCTTGCTTTTAGCGAAGTAATCAGTAGTAACAGTAAAAGGGAAAATGTATTCATGGGTATCTTTTCAATGATGAAAAAAGGAAAAACTTTCGTTTTTCTGATTTTCATACTTTCTTTTTTTTTGACTATTGGTTGTAAAGGGGCCATTCAGAAGCAACAGAAAGTAACCATAACTCTGGCAGGGGACTCAAGTGTTGAGGAGGTTTTCAAGAAAGAGATTATCCCTTCTTTTCAGGAATATTGGCTTGGGAGGTATGAACAACCTATTGAGTTTCGAGAATCGTATGAAGGCCCTGAGGTTCAAGTTCGTAGGATAATCGAAGGATTTGAAGCGGATATTGTTGTTCTTCCCTCTTTAGAGCACCTTAATACTCTAAAGGAGAAAAGATTCATTACCTATGTAAGAGAAAACTATATTCATAGAGGGATTATAGCTAGCTCAGTAATAGCCTTTGGTGTGCATGATGGTAATCCTCGGGATGTTTTCTCCTGGGAAAGCCTGGCCCGAAAAGACATTAAAATTATAGGTGTAGACTCGAAGAACTCGGGGATTGCTCGATGGGTTTTAAAGGCCATCAACATAGCAGCCCTTTATTTAAATAAAGAGCCGCCCAAAACAATGTCTGCAGATCAGTTTTTAAGGAATATTAGAGAAAACACTATACTATCAAAAAGTGATAGTTATGCCGCTTACTCATTTAATCGGGGTACAGGGGATGTTTTTATTACTACGGAGCAGGAAATTAAATTCCAGCAGCAAAGGGGAAGACCAATAGAAATGATCATTCCTTCTCCTACTATTTCCCTGGAATATCCAATAGTCTTAATGGATAAAAATGTTGATGACCATAATAATAGGGAAGTTGCCGAGGCCTTTATCAAGTATCTTTGGACAAAAAAAATTCAAAAGAGTCTTGCCTATTATGGATTTCGCCCTGTAGATGAAGGTGTCATGGAAGAGTTTCGCAGAAAATTTTCCACCCCATCTCAATTAGTGGATATTTCTGTTTTAAAAAAATAGAGAAAATTTAACCTGTGCAATTAGATCTTTAGATTCACTAATGTAAACGCTCATGAACAAGTTGTTCACCCCCGAGGATGCAGTGTTAATTTTCATAGTAAAAAATATTTGAACTGGATAACAGGATAAACATGATTTAAATCCAGTTAATCAAAATTATTTTTCTCTTGAGAGCCTTTCAAGAATAACAACTACAACAAATCCAATAATAATAAGACCTATCGCTAATAAAAGTCCAATGTTGAATTCTTTGGGGAGTACGTTTTGCTCCCTAAGGACATACTGTTTTCCGCTGATCACTACTGCCTCAAGTTTCTCTTTCCATGGCCATATCTTTCTCATTGATCCTGCCATAAGGCCGGTTAGGAAAGCTAGCGTTAAATTATGCCATTTTTTGAGTAAATAGTTTAATATTCTGGAAAACCCGAGCAGTCCGACAACGCAGCCTGAACAAAACACGATAATTACCACCAGGTTATTAAATATAAAAGGATTTTTTAAAGTTCGGGTAATAAATTCATATTTACCCAAAATAAGCAGCAGAAATGCACCACTTAATCCGGGAAGGATCATAGCGCAAATTGCAATAAAACCTGAAAGGAAAATAAACCAGAGCTCTTCAGGTGTCGATACAGGAATAAGCCCTACAATAAACCAAGCTGCTGTTACTCCGGTCAGAAATGAGATGGTTGGACTCCACCGCCAATTTTTTACTTTTTTTCCTACAATAAATATCGAAGCAGCGATTAGTCCCAAAAAAAGACTCCATGTCATTACTGGTTGATTATGAAGGAGATAGTTCATAATCCGTGCAAGGCTTAAAATTGCTATTCCAATTCCCAGAAGTAAAAAAAATAAAAAGCGTAGATGAACCTTAGATAGGGCATCTTTAATATTAAACTTCAATAATTTTTTTAACATTGATATATCTATGGAATTTATGGCCAGCAAAAGGTCTTCATATATACCCATAATAAGGGCAATGGTTCCTCCGGAAACCCCTGGGATTACATCTGCAGTACCCATGCAGAGTCCTTTAATTGTAAGGATTATTGCTTCTTTCGCAGTTTTTGGTCCAGGGGCTGCAAAAAAAATATCTTTCCAATTCATAATTTTTTTATTATTCATATTGCCTTACCTAATGCTGTGAGGAGGAACATAAGCGCTAACTTATTCTATTGTATCGGAATTTCAAAGTTTCTATGACTAAATACCTTATAAACCACAGATTTCACAAATTACTCAGATTTAACAATTAGTGAAATCTGCAAAATCTGTGGTTCCATTATATTAATTCATTTTTTATCCGTGTTTAATCTGTGTATATCAGTGGCTTTGTTTTATATGGATATTCCACCAGTAGGACAGACCTCTCGCCTCTCCTACTGCTATAAAACATTTAAGTATTTATTAGGATACAAAAAAAATCAGAAAAAAACTAGTTATTTTTTTATATCTTTCATATAGCTAAAGCTTATCCGAAAACCCATTTAAAGTGTAAAATAGAAAATGAAGGATGCCGAAATTTTCTACCCCATCTCAATTAGTGGATATTTCTGTTATAAAAAAAATAGAGAAATTTTAAAAAAATAATAATAATAATAATAATACTTTTTAATTTTTTTTACCGCATTTGGAGGAGTTCTTTTAGGATTGTTTTCACTTTTCCTGCTTGAGGATTTGCAGGGGCTAATAGGAGCATTTTTTGATAATGTTCTATTGCCTTAGGATAATTTCTACTTTGGTAAAATAATCCTCCCAAATTAAGATGAATATCTGCTGAGGTAAAAGAGGTTATTTCCGACGAAGATAGGAACTGAAGAGCTTTATAATAATTATTAATGGCAGATGAAAAATTTTGAAATTTTTCTTTAACTAATGCTAAATGAAAATATCCTCGCGGGTCATCAGGCGAAAGTTCTATTACAGATTGGTAATAGGCTTGGACCTCCCCCCATTTTTTTTGGTGATAAAAAAGATTTCCTAAGGCAAGATAGGCAGGAATAAAAGATGAATCCATAGTTAAAACTGTAGTGAAGGAATCTTGAGCCTTTTCTATTTGGTTTATCTTTAAATAGGCCACTCCGAGATTGTATTCTATCCTAACGGATTGTCTTTTTTCATCATTATATTTACGGGCCTTTAATAATACTGGAATGGCCTCATGATAGTCCCTTTTTTCCATGCAAACAGTAGCCATCCCCAGTAGCGAGGGGGCAAAGCTTGCCTTTGTTTTTAAGGCTTTTTGAAACAATTGGGAGGCCTTTGTAAGATTATGGATTTTATTTTTTCCTCTCAAGGCCCTCATGAAATAGACATTCCCCAGGTAGGTGATGGCGTAGTAATTATTGGGGTCTTGTTTTATTGCATCCTCCCATAGAGTTTGATCATTTCCCCATACCCGGTTTCTGGCAATGGTTAAAGCAGCATAAAAGAGAATCGTTATTCCAATAAAGAAGATACTTAAAATTTTAAATAATTTTTTTGTATTAGGCCATTTTCGGAAGATGAAATGAGAGAAGATGAGGCTTGCCGTCATACTAAATCCCGCTAAAGGAAGGTATAAATACCTATCTGCCATCTGGGTACTGGTAGGAATGAGATTTAATACAGGGAGGAGTAAAATGAAAAACCAGAGGAAGGGAAAAGCTAGAGAAGGATTTTTACAAGATAACTTAAGTAACCAGATTATCAATATAAGAAGAGCTGTCCAGGAAAAAAGAGAAGAAAAAGTAAAAAGGTTGGCCGGCCCTTGAAAAGTAAAAACATATCGAGCTGATAACTGAAGAGGGAGTAATAATTTCCAAAGGTAG
>JAUWIR010000500.1 GCA_030605265.1 Pseudomonadota bacterium
GGAAAAAGACGGCCTTTATCAAACAGTGATCATTTTTGATATTTAAAGGAGAAAAAATGGCCTCTACAGAAAACAATCCCAAGGTACAAAAAATTGATGATTACCGCTGGCGGATTCCTCGTGAAGGGAAGATGAAGAAGATGGGATTGTCTATGCTGATGAAAATATGCTCAGGGACATTCAAAAAGATCTGAGCCTGACCCAAGTAGCCAATGTTGCCTGCCTTCCCGGTATTGTAGGCCCATCTTTGGCCATGCCGGATATTCATTGGGGCTATGGTTTCCCTATTGGAGGGGTAGCTGCTTTTGATCTTGATCGGGGCGTTGTTTCTCCAGGTGGTGTTGGGTATGATATTAATTGTGGCGTCAGGTTAATGAGATCTAATTTAAAAAGAAATAGCTTAAAAGACAAACTCAAGAATTTAATTGATGCTATTTATCGGAATATTCCAGCGGGAGTAGGTTCAAGAAGAAAAGATTTAAAATTGAGCCCGACTGATGAGTCAAAGGTAATGAAAAATGGAGCAGCTTGGGCAATAGAGCAGGGTTTTGGGATATCTCAGGATTTAGGGCATATTGAAGAAAGGGGCTGTATCTCAGGGGCTAATCCGGAGTTGGTTTCCAATAAAGCGAAAGATCGGGGAAGGTCTCAGCTTGGCACTGTAGGCTCAGGAAATCATTTTATTGAGATAGCCTATGTTGCTGAAATTTACCAAGAGGAAGCTGCTAAAGTTTTGAGATTGGAGAAAGACAGTGTTACCATCATGATTCATTCCGGTTCTCGGGGCTTTGGCCATCAAGTATGCGATGATTTTTTAAGTGTAATGTTGGAAGCATCAAAAAAGTATGGGATTGAACTTCCCGACAAACAACTAGCTTGCGCTCCAATTACCTCTAAAGAAGGAAAAAATTATCTCTCAGCTATGGCTTGTGCTGCCAATTTTGCTTTTGCCAATCGGCAGTTAATGACCCATTGGGTCCGTGAAAGTTTTCACCAAGTCCTTGATGTTCCCTTAAAAGAGCTGGGTTTAGATTTAATTTATGACGTTTGTCATAATATTGCTAAAGTGGAAGAATTCAACCTACAAGGAAAAAAGCGGAAGCTTTGTATTCATCGAAAAGGGGCCACCAGAGCATTTCCCCCTGATCATCCCACCCTACCTTTGGATTATAAAAGTATTGGCCAACCGGTTTTGATTCCCGGGGATATGGGAAGGTATTCCTTTGTCTTACTGGGTACCAAAAGAGCCATGGAAGACACTTTTGGAAGTACCTGCCATGGCGCCGGGCGGGTCATGAGTCGTCATCAGGCTATCAAGGTAGCTAAAGGACGGGCCATTATTCGTGAGATGGCCGATAAAGGTATCCTGGTCCGCTCAGCAGGAAAAAGAACTGTTGTTGAGGAAATTTCTGAGGCATACAAGGATGTAGCCAAGGTAGTGAATGTGGTCCATATGGCCGGCATTGGGAAAAGGGTTGTTAAATTAATTCCCCTGGCTGTATTAAAGGGATAGTTTGGCATAATGTTTGCGCTTTTAAAACAGTGCAATACATTCTAAAAAAGTGCAATACATTCTAAAACAGTGCAATACATATTCTAACCTTAATTAATTAAAAAGCAGGAATTTTTACTTTATTTATGCGGCTGCGGCTCATCAGCTCATCAGCTCATCAGCTTAATGAAAGGGGGGGGATAAAATTGGAAAGAGATTATCAATTCGTTATCTCAACTGCAGTTTTTTGGACTTTATTTGTGCTCTTCATCCTGTCTACAGTTTAAAAAAATATAATAAAATTTAAATATTTGTATAAAAATAATATATGAAGCAGTGAAAAAGATAAATTGTAAATACGATTTTTTTGATAATATTACGAATTTGTAATTAAGAAACAAATTCGTAATTAATTTTTAAAAAAAAAATAAAAAAATTAATTAGCTTTTTAAAGAAATATTGTGCTTACTTAACTTACGATAGATGGTGGATGGGTCAATTCCTGATTTTTGGGCTACTTCTGATACATTGTTTCCATAAACGCGAAAAAGCTGCGAGAGATAATTCTTTTCAAAGATTTCTTTGGCCTCTTTATAGTTTAATGCCGACATATCCGTTGCTTCTTGAGCCGGGCGCGTTCTAATTTCCGGGGGAAGACAGGGGATACCAATCGTGTCCTCTTCACAAAGGGCTACTGCTCGTTCAATAACATTTTCCAATTGTCTTATATTCCCGGGCCAATTATACTCTATCATCAATTTTATGGCTTTTGGTGAAATATTGGGCATATTTTTATGCATACATTTACTAAATTTATCCATAAAGAAATTAGATAAAAGGAAGATATCTTCTTTTCTTTCTCTAAGAGGCGGAATGGAGATATTAATGACATTGATTCGATAGTAGAGGTCTTGTCGGAATTCTTTTTTCTCTACTGCGGCATAAATATCTTTGTTGGTAGCGCTTATGATACGCATGTCAGAATAAAGCATCTCAGTTCCTCCCACCCTCTGAAATTCTCCGGTTTGGAGGACCCTTAATAATTTAACCTGCAACCTGAGAGAAGCTTCCCCGATTTCATCCAGGAAGATAGTCCCTCCGTTTGCTTCTTCAAAATATCCTTTGGTTCTTTTTTTAGCGTCAGTAAAGGCACCCTCCTCATAACCAAAAAGCGTCGATTCCAGCAAATTTTCCGGTAGAGCGCCACAATGAACCGTCATGAACATTTTATGCCTTCTGTGGCTCATTTTATGAACGGCTTTGGCGGCCAGTTCTTTTCCTGTGCCGCTTTCTCCTATAAGAAGGATGCTGGTGTCAAGAGGGGCCACTTTTTGAATTAATTCAAAAATTTCCTGCATTTTAGATGAGTTCCCTATCATATTTCGATCAATCATTTGACGAACCAGCTGCTCATGCAAAAATTTGTTTTCGCTTATAATTTTTTGAAATTCCAAGGCCTTATTAATGTGAAAGAGTACTTCATCTATACTATTGAAGGGTTTTGAGAGAAAGTTTGAGGCCCCGAATTTTACAGCCTCAAAAGCAGCTTCAAAAGTCCCATGACCGCTAATCATAATAACAGCAGTGTTTGGTTCAATCTCTTTGATTTTTTTCAAAATTTGAATTCCATCCATGCCTCCCGGAATTTTCAGATCTAAAAGCACAAGATCGAATAAGCTTTTCTGACAGTACCGTAAGGCTTCTTCACCATTTGCACAGGTAATTACGTCATATCCCTCTTCCCCGAGAAGATTTTTAAAAAATCCGCGTGTATACTCTTCATCATCAACAACTAATATTTTCACTTTCTGCCCAACTTTCATACTCATTATTGCTGCCTCTCTTTATTATTAAGAATATGATTAAAAAATTTGATCTAATAAGGTTCTTTTTGTTGATAGACAGGTAATGATACGATAAAGGTTGTCCCTACACCTTCTTGACTTTGTACTTCTATCCTTCCATTATGAGCTTTTATTATCCCATAGGCTATGCTAAGCCCTAATCCTGTTCCCTGTTCTTTATCCTTGGTGGTAAAAAAAGGATCAAAAATTTTATCTTTGATTGATTTTGGGATACCCGGGCCGGAGTCGGTGAATTTTACAACACAATAATCTTCTTGATCCGGGTGATGTTTAATAAAAGCTTTGATCTCAATTCCCCCCCCTTTTGCCATAGCGTGAAGAGCATTCATTAAAAGATTCAGAAAAACCTGTTGAATCTGAGTGGCGTTTCCTTCAACAGAGAGTGGATTTTTGTCAATTTTTTTAATTATTTCAATGTCTTTCACTTTTATGCTATTCTCAACTAAGAGTAAGGTATTATCCAATAACTCTCGCAAGTCCAACGCCTCAAAATTGAAATGGTGAGGCCGTGAAAAATTTAATA
>JAUWIR010000488.1 GCA_030605265.1 Pseudomonadota bacterium
ATTATTGCCGCATGCGGCTGTCTGTTTGCTCTTTGTATATTTTTTCATGGGAACCTTGAATATAAAAAACCAAAGTCTGAAGACTTAACTGCCTTTTACCTTTACTTAGCGATCGGCGGATGTTTGGGCGGGATTTTAGCAGGAATCATTGCTCCGCTCATTTTTAAATCAAATTTTGAACTTTATATCATCTTAATCGTTTCCCTTTATCTAATCGTGTATCCATATTTTAAAGGGAGAAAAAAACCATTGGTGTATAGCCTGCAATTTGCTTTAGTTTTATTCATGGTATTGTCTTTTATTAATGAAGAGATAGCCTGGCACCACTTTGTTACTTATAAATGCCGTAGCTTTTACGGAACCTATGTTATCCGAGATCTCCCCGAAATACCCGATGAACATGTGGCTGCCAAAATACTGATTCAGGGCACTACCATCCATGGCGGGCAGGCAAGAGATGCCCATCAAAAACTGTTCCCTATTTCTTACTACCATGAAGATTCCGGATTAGGATTGGCATTTAAACGGATGCCGGCATTAAAAAATATTGGGGTTGTCGGCCTCGGCACCGGAATTGCCGCCCTTTATGGGAAAGCTGATCAGCATTTCGATTTTTTTGAAATTGATCGAAAAGTTGTGAATATAGCCTATGAACAGTTTGAAAATCTATCTTCGAGCCGGGCAAAGATCCGCACCATTATAGGCGACGCCCGCCTTGAACTCAGGAAGGTCCCGAATAACTCCTATGATATGCTCATTATGGATGCCTTTACCAGCGGATCAATTCCCACCCACCTGGTCACATTGAATGCCGTGATGGAATTTTTACGAGTGCTTCGACCAAATGGACTCATCCTCTATCATATATCCAATCAATATATCGATCTGCTTCCCGTGCTAAACTGTATTGCAGCTAAAATGAGATTGCATATTAGGCACCACCATACTGAAGGAAACAAGGCCCTGCACAAATCCCCGGCCCATTGGGTCGTACTTACCTATGGCAGGAAAACACTCGCCCAACTGACTGATAATAATCCGTCGTGGAAGGACCCCGGCCATAGAAAAGTATACTGGAGTGACGATTTCTCACATTTATGGTCAGTGGTTAATCTTTTTAATTAACACTTCCACTAAATCTTCATCTTGATTTTTTGACCAAATGATGGAATAAAAAAAATATTTGAATGGATAACAGGATAAACATGATTTAAATCCAGTTAATCAAAAAGATTTATTTCAACCTGAGTAGGTTATATGGAATATAGAGAATTGACAGAACAAATTATTGGGTGTGCATATCGTGTTTGAATAAGACAGGATTAAAAATTATCTTGTCAATCCTATTATCTTGTCTAAAATTAGTTAATTGCACGGGTTGTAATTTTTCACCGCAGGATCGCAGAGTTCGCAGATAGAACATTAGAAATGAATAAAGCAGTCTTTGGGCTATTCTCTTAAAATAATGGCTCCAGATCAATCATTCCAATGTGAGGAGGGATGTTTTACTTCCCGGATCTCAAAATGCTCTCCTTTTTCATAGAAAAGTTGATAATACCGCCCCTTTAAAACTGTCTCTAAAATTACCGTATTCTGCCAGAGACAATAGAGGTGCCGCAAAGTATGCTGAGCGTAACCTAAATCCAATTCCCGGCCGTCAAATTGATGGCGCAGCAATAGCTTTTGATTGTGGTCATAATTGGCATCCATAATATGAATCACCGGCACTCTGTTCATGCCCACATTGGCAATCAGGGTTTCTCTTACCTGTTTCCAGCCGATTTCATTAGAAATCTTACTAATAACCCGGTCACTGCCCTGCTGTTCATGCTGGAAAAGATCCAGTTCATTCATCAGTTCCTTAGTTAAATATTGTCTTAAGAAAGACTGATCTCTGTCTGATTCCCTGACTTGAAAAAGTTTCTTTAAGCCCTCACCGCCGGTTAAGCCTAATTCTTCCTTATCTTCCGAACTTGGCTCTTCCCATCGCTTAAAAATAGCCTCAAAGATTTTAAATCCTAAATGGTAGGGGTTCAGTCCTCCCACATGAGGACAGATTACTTGATTATGTCTTTTTAAAAATTCAAAATGAAGACCCTGAGGAAGATTGAGACTGTTTAATATTTGATAATGCCAGTAACTAGCCCAGCCTTCATTCATTATCTTGGTTTCCATTTGAGGGAGAAAATACCGATTTTCCTCAGCTACTATGGTCAAAAGGTCCTTTTGCCAATCCTCCAATAAAGGATGATAATCCCGAATGAAAAGAAGAAGGTCCTCATCAGGCTCCAAGGGGATTTTATGAAGGTCCGGGGGTACATAGGCCGCCCGCTGTTTTAAATGATCAAAATCCTTATAATTATGCTGTGCACGGGCAATGGCCCGCTCTCTTTGCTCTTTTAAGGATAACTTGGGGATTTGCAGGTTCCTATGACATTGATAGCGTAAAGCATGGGCTGCATCTAAAATATTCTCCACTGCCTTTTGCCCTATGCTGGGGTCTTCAATATATTCTCTAATTCGGTCGGCATGAGATTTAAACTGTTCGATCATATAATCGGCTTGGCTATAAGCAAAAGTGTGATTATTTTTAAAAAAATCATTATGCCCGTAAACATGAGCAATAGTAAGGATCTGAAGGAGCAGAGTATTATCCTTCATTAAATAAGCCAGACAGGGGTTGGAATTTATAACCATTTCATAGGGCAGGCCACTTATGCCAGTCTTATATAAAGTCTTTTGACGCTCAAAGGCTTTCCCGAATGACCAGTGAGGATAGTGGGAGGGCATACCGGTATAAGCAATATATCCCAACATCTCATTTTGATCGCAAATTTCAAATTCTTGAGGATAACAATCAAGGCCGACTCCCTCAACAACTTTAAAAATTTTTTCATCCCATTTTTGTAAATCTTCAAAACGATACTTCATTTTTTATGCTACCTTTAAATTTAATCGTAAAAGTAAAAGATGAAAAGTAAATAGCCTCTATACTGTAAAAAGCTTCTTTATTATATAGTCAATTCATCAGGGAACATGATGAAGGTCCGCCCTGTCTTTGCTTAAAAATTTCTTTAAGGCAGGCCAAACATCATCTTTGCTGCGAATGCCGATGAGAACAAAATTATCCGTCTCCAAAGGTTCAAAGATCTTCATCATCGAACCCCAGGAGAAAGCATCAAAGGGTTTAATTTCACCATAGCCGAATAAATTACAAACCTGTTTTAACTCCTCAGCGCATTTAAAAGCGGACTTGTTATCTTCGGCAAAATTATCTCCATCCGAGCAATGGAAGGCATAGATATTCCACAAAGAAGGATGATAACGCTCCTTAATGATTTCCAGGGCTTTCTTATATCCTGAAGAAATCATAGTTCCGCCGGATTCACCACGGTGGAAAAATTCATCCTCGGTAACTTCTTTTGCCTCAGTATGATGGGAGATAAAAACTACCTCAACATTTTGATACCGTCTTCTGACAAATTGATAAAGAAGAAAATAGAAACTTCGAGCCAGAAATTTTTTGGTAATATCCATAGAGCCGGAAGTATCCATAATACAAAAAATCACTGCATTGGAATGCTCCTTGACATCAGTGACAATTCTTTTATAGCGAAGGTCATTTTCATGAAAGGGAAAGCGTTCCTCTTCATCATCCACATGACTGGCTATTTTTCGCCGAATGTGCTCTTTCATGGTCCACCTGCGGTTTAACCGCGGCCTGATGCCTACTCGCTTAATGCCCTTTGGTTTAAGGAGTCTTTCCGATTCAACAATATGAAAACGCTTTCTCTCAAGATCAGGTAATTCCAAATCATCAAAAAGGTAATTAATGGCCTCTTGTAGGGTTATTTCTGTTTCATATACATCTTCACCCGGACGATTGCCAGGGGCAGCCGGTCCTGTGCCCTCATTCTGAGGCGTCCCTTTTTGCACTACA
>JAUWIR010000250.1 GCA_030605265.1 Pseudomonadota bacterium
AATCGACCTGGAGAAGAAATCGAGATATATCTAAACGGCAAAGTCGGATGGATCTGCGGTAAAATATTGCGAGCGGAAAATAATGAACCGATGGCGGCAACAGTAATTGCCTTTACCCATGAAGATAGGTTTTATTCCAGAACTGCCCAATCTGATCCCAATGACGGCACTTATATTATATATCTATCCCGGTTTGGCAATTACTCACTTCTTGCCTTTTCCAAAGATTATTACCCATATGTAGATTCTACTCATGGCGGTCAATACACAATTGATCCTGATAATCCCGATACCTTTAAAGGCTATCCCGATACCTTCACAGATGGTATCGACATATCCCTTATACTCAAACCGCACCTGCCAAAGGTGCGGGTTTCTTCATTCGAGCGTGATATAGATCCCAGTCCGGATATTATAGATAATGAAACGGTAATCTGGGCTTCTATAAAATCTGAGGCGCCATTGAGTGATCCGAACGTCAATATTAAGGTTGTAGATGGTCAGATACTCGATTCTAACGAAATAATAATTGAAGACAAAAAATATTATCAAGCGGTTTATTCAGACGATATTGAGGATATTCATATTGTTACCATAAGGGTCTCGGCAATGGATCAGAACGGAACCACTACAGTGCCTTATAGCTTTACTGTTAATCCCAGTGCATCGGCTACAATAATTGGAGGAACATCGGATACTATTACGCTAGCCGAAGGCGGAGAAAGTGGGCAAATGGGTTTGATTAATTTAGATCTTGATGGGAACGGAGCCTATGATTACGATAATAGCTATATTGACGTTCCTCCTTGTGGGATCATAGGAATAAGCGGTGAAGATCACAATATGATTTTGACTAAGTTAACCATCCGTATAGAGCGGCTGGCTGATGAGGGAATTGGCGCTATTACAGCAGAATACGATGTTTAATTTATTAGATTCGGAAGGAAATCCTGCCACAGGTTTTCAAATAAATGAAGAGTACCCTATAACCATTTATCTGCATTTTGATTCTGATAAATTTGATGGAAACTTGGCAAACTTGGTCATAAAATATCAAGCGACGGATATGACATGGAAAACTGACGGCATCAGCAATATCCGGATTGAAGGCGCCACTATCGCTTTTGATGTGAATCATCTTACTCGCTTTGCTGCTTTTGAAGAAAATGTTGCACCAGCCAATTTTGACCGTCCATCCAGTCACTATGAGCCAAATTAATCTGTCCTGGGTGGATCGTACAGACAATGAATTGAATTTTGAAATTTGGCGGTGTGTCAATTGTGCGGATCATGAAAATATCGACAACTTCCTAGAACTTGTTGTGGTTGATCCTAATATAACTTCCTATTCAGATAATGATTGCACCAAAGACAATATTTACTATTATTCTGTAAGAGCGGTTAATGAGTTTGGAGAGACTGACTTTTCCAATAAGTCGGGACTTGGCCTTAATTACTGTGCCTTTCCGCCAAATGCGCCTAATAATTTAACGGCCACAGTTAATTCAGATAGTCAAATTACATTGAATTGGCAAGGGGCTGATCCCAACAATAGTTGCATAACTAATTTTAAAATATTCCGCAGCTCTGACGGGCAGAATTGGATAGAAATCGGTGATACTGACCATAATACCACAACCTATCCGGATACAAGACTGGCGGCGGAAACCACTTATTATTATCAGGTGATGGCCGCTAATCTCATCGGCGTTTCCGATCCCGGCAATGTAGTACAGGCGACAACTCAAAAGACACCTGAATCTGGGAGTAAATGCTTTATCAGCAATATAATGAACTCTACCTTATTGAAATCCTTTACTGAATGGTTTATTTATGACCCGGGGCATAAGTGTAATATTTGAATAAACCATATTTGTGTGACCCGGGTCACAAGTGTAGTATTAATTAACCATATTTGCGACCGGGTTTTTGCTTTTATTCTTTGCTTTTTGAAGTATCATCCGGCTTTTTTCCATATGATTGAAGTCATTGCTTTCAGGGGTGATGTTTATAAAACATGAAGCATCTATTATTACAGGCGATCCGGAATTTAAGAAAGTAGAAAATACAGTAAAGATTGAATGTAGGGTGTTTAATCTGTACTAATTTTTTGATTTTTTTTCATGCTAAATTTGTGTAAATACTTTCTGGCTCATTCATTAATTGACATATGCTTGCATTATCATAATTTATCCAAACTAAAACATTACTTAAAATTTAAATTGATGATACAAAATTAGCATGAAAAAAATCTATTGGAATTGCCAGATATTAAACACCCTAGATTGAATGGGTTTAGGATCTGAATTATCCTGTCCTTAAAGCTATTATTGCTTCAGAGCTTCAAATCTAATTGACAAAAAGCGTATTTCTTTTATATTCTTGAACAGGCTTATCTATTAAGATTAAAGGTATGTCTATCACTTGCCAATCCGAGTCTTTTTTTTCACCATGTATTAAATTATAAATAATGCCAATTTTGGCAAAATTTATAATTTGAAAAATTTGGGCTCTGTCCCCCAATTTACAATTTATAAAAATTTTTATTACGCGCGTAATAAGTGTAATAGTTAATTTCAGCATTAACCTTTGATCAGCAAACTGCTGTGATGTAAAATGTAAACCATCGACAAGCTCGGTACTGGATATTTAAAGCCTATCTTTGAGGCGTTGAAGGAAACAATTGGTGATACTTTAGCTTTTTTGCTACTTCTATATCTTAAACTATTTAGAATGTACAGGCTTGGAATCCTTCAAGGTAGGGAAGTCAAGCGATTAGGGGCAATTCAAAAAACAATATTCAACTGTTTAGAAAATATGCCGGTTCCGGCATTTTTTCTAAAAGGAAATTTTTCCAAGGGGTTTACCCTATTTTTGGTGACAATAGAAAGGTTTTC
The DNA here is from genome assembly GCA_030605265.1 of Pseudomonadota bacterium. Taxonomy (GTDB): domain Bacteria; phylum SZUA-182; class SZUA-182; order DTGQ01; family DTGQ01; genus JAUWIR01. The sequence continues at coordinate 2,898 of JAUWIR010000250.1, forward strand.
AGAAACTTACTTACGATTCTGAATAATATATTTACATTTTTTCAAAAAAAAGATTGGAGCTTAAAACAATGAAAACCAGCCAAATAGATTTTCAATTACATAGGCCGGGAGGATTTTCCGGAGAAGGCGATCAATACTTACCAGAGGTAGTCAAAAGCTTAAAACGTAGACTGGGAAAAGCACAAGGTTTACTCAAATACGATACTCTACATTTACCAGACCGCCTGATGGAGGAATTAGCAAGTGTTTTAGTCGAATTTACTGAAGATATTCATAATGATATCGGTATCTGGAAAAGCTATGAACAATACAATCTTGAATTTTTTAACACTCCACTACCAATAACTCTTCAGCCAAATATAAAAATAGAGGATAAGGAGCTATTTCAACTTCGTATCCGGCATCTATTATGGGCGCTCTATCCGGAACTTAACCAAGAGCTTACCCTTTCACCGACTCATCAGGACTTAATCCTGCTATCAGAGATGATCGCTGGTTTTTTAGAAGAGCAGTTATCAAAGATCCCTCAAGGATCAGGAGTAAAAGCATTCCTATCCCAATCCAATCAATATGGGTGGGACGTAAAAGGGAAACTGATTTGGCTGGGTCAGCATTCATACCTATTCAGGCATAATTTTCAAAATTATGTTATGGAAAAGTATGGTGGTAAAATAGAGGTCCCTATAATTGATGATTTTATCTGTCAGGAAAACACTTCCTGGTCTGGGCTGGGTGTTATTGATATTTTAGCAGCAACTTTGGATATTACCGAAGAACAACGCTCCGAATTAAGAAGCTGGTATGAAAGACATCTGGCGTATTATAAAATTTTAGCTATTAAAGATCCTGTTATAGAAGTGGTGAATGTGATCAATGATGAGCCATACATCATTAGAATGGGAGAGGATAGCAGTAGATTTAAACCTCAACAGATCGTTTTCGGAAACCTGGTGCCTTGGAATAAAGAATGGTATTGGTCTGGCAGCCAGAAGGTATACGAGAATGTAAAAGAAGAAACTATTCAAGAAGTAAAGGGTTCTTTTCTTCAAAAAAATCCCCAAATTGCTTACCGGTATTGTAAAGAATTATTCCAAAAAGCAAAAAAGAGCGTTAAAGGGTATTACGAAGAGTTTGTGAAGTTTCATGGTGACGATCTTGCTATCTATCCCGATGGGCTTTCTATGGCTGCTGATTTGCAAAAGCAGTATCGACTTTTATACGAATCAAGACCTAAAAATTTTGTCTCAAAAGTTATGAAGGAGCATAAGCTTGAACACCCCTGGGCAAAAATATCTTTTCCTCCTGAAATCATGGAAAGTGAGAATGGAATCGGTATCTATTTTAATCCGGATGAGGGTCAGGAGATTATGATAGAATTCAATGATGTTATAAATGGCCTCAAGAAAAAAGGACTCGACCTTGATGAAGATGAGATGGAGAGTATCAGAGGATTACTCTTTGCAGATGCAATTAGCCCTAAATTTGTTAAAAAATTAGCTCAAAAATATGGGGATGAATCTATCTTAACAATCTTTTTTATTGAAAAGAGCCGGCATAAATATTATCTGGATTACTTGCTAAGACGCTATAAGGGTCACTTTTACCGAAACAGGTATCCAGGTATTTCATTTGTTTAGGAGTCCAATGTCAAAAGTTGTTCCTTATTTACTTTATTGTTACTGACACCAATGAATAAAATCCGCTCTTGTGACTTCTATGTCTTTCAATATGTTGCTAATAATTCCACGACCTAAATCCTCCCCCATGTATTTAGTATTTCAAAAGAAATTTAGAGTAAATTCAGAATTATAAGGTAGGGTTTGGTGGGGGAACCGAGACCGAGCACTATGCTCACAATAAAAATAAAATTCTATGGTTCTCTTTAATAATAAGTGTAGTATGGACTATTCCAAGGTGTATTTTTCAAAAGCTGGTAATCGATGGATTATATTGAGTTATCATAGCAAATGCAGATTCTTTTAATGCTCTTGAGGTGTGTAATAAGAAAAATGCATTCCTACCTGATTGCCGGATAATATTACATCAATGGCAAGTCATAAAAAGATTGTTGACCAAGATGTTGAACAAATCCCTTTACCAGCTTCTGTAATGAATCCGGCCCATCTATTTCAATCCAATCATCAATACTTCCTCTAAAACAATACCTTTGGGCAACAAACTCCCTGTTTTCCTCATCAGTAAGAATAAATCTCAGCATGGGTGAAAAGGTAATTTCTTTTTCTAAGGTCTTATCTATATCCTTTTTTGACCTATTGGGGAAAGCAGATTGCACAAGTTCAGACAATACATCCTTGTCCTGATCCGGAATATAGATAGTGATATTTTCTCCTCTAATATCGATTTGAAAGTTCTTTACTTTTGAATATTGTCTCATCCCCCTCTCAACCATTGCTTTTTCAAAATCCGTGATGAGTTTAGGTTGAATTATTCGGAGAAATACTTGGGCATTCGTATTTTCGTATATTTCATAACCATCAGAAATAGTTTCAGCTAAAGGTCCATTGGTCTTTAAGGAAAAATAATATTTGTCTTTACCTGTTTTGGTTTTCCCAATATGTAGATAATAGGTTTTCCCTCTTCTATTTATGTGTGTAATAGGCAAAATATGCTCTCCTTCTATCTATGTGTCCTCTAATAAATGATCTTACCCTGGATAAACATTCCCACTTTCCAACATCTGCCACCCTCTGCTAGTCTGTCCCAGTTTAAGGCAAATTACCCATCCTTTTTTGCACAAAGAACTTATCTCATTAGAAACAAAAACGGGTCCTATCTTTTCACCGGATTCTAAATAATCCTCAAGTGACAATTTACCAGGGTCGGTCTTTGTTACTATAAAATATCCCTCTATAGTTTCAGTCCAATCTTCAGGTGGATTATCTTGTATATAATCATATATTAGAGTGGCCAGCTCATCTACCTTTGGCAGCTCGTTTTTAAGTTCGACAACTGTCTCCCTGCTTTGCTCATATTCTTTTTCATTCATATATCCTTTTTCATTTACCCATTGGACAAATTTCTTCATAACAATACCAACTGTCTTCATAAACTCCTTACTACCCATCACCTTTCTGATCATGAAATTATCAAGGAAATCACCAATTGCACAAGATCCAATTTTATCAGGTCCAAATATTTCACAATATTCTTTATTTTTCTCATTATAAAGTTTATCAGACAGTTCACCATCCTTCTCGTCTAAATATAAGTAGGCATAGCCATTCAAATATTGCTCAAAAAGATCTATTGCATCCTCATATCCTCTGTAAGTCCTCGATGACAACCGAGACTGTTGTTCCTTTAAGAACTCTCCGAGAACCATTTTTATCGGTTTCATGTTTAATCCTCCATGTTCTTTTACTGGAACCATCATTAAATTTATTTTGACTCTGAGAGCCTTTTAATTCTATCTCTTTGATACTTTATTATTTTATCACTTAGAGGATGATCTGGTTTAATTCTAAGATGGGTCAAGGAGACAACAATAACTTCCCCTTTTATTTGCATTATTGAGCAGACTATACCACCAGCCTCTTCAGAATCAAATACTGTGCTTATTTGTAACTCTTTATACAAATCAATTTTTATACCCCTTTTCCGGAGCTGCTTATATAAATCTTTTGTTGGAAAAACTGTGATAGGTAAATATTTTTTCATTCCTTCGATTAATTCCATGCTATCCCTTTTCATTTAAGAAATTAAAGTTTGGCTCTTCCTGGATTCCAGGTTGTTAGTTTAAGAGCAAATTAAGCATAGAAGCTAAAAGTGCTTTACCCCGTCGTCTAACATTATGGACAAACTCAAAGAATCCCAAGTAATGAGGTAATTTTTC
>JAUWIR010000350.1 GCA_030605265.1 Pseudomonadota bacterium
ATAGCTCTTTGCAACTGCAGATCTTCATAGTATTTCATGCCCTCTTTATTATTTTCACTACTCTCCTGATTTGGATCAGCCTCATCATTATTTGGGGTTTTATGCCGATTTCCCATCTCAACTAAATCTTTTTCCCTTATTGCATGCTCTTCTGAAATTATTTTTTCTTTTTCTTCAGCCCGAAGATTTTCTACTAAAATATCCGGCATAATACCTTTAGTATGTATTGAAATGCCCTCCGGAGTAAAATACTTCGCTGTAGTCAATCTTAGGGCGGATCCATCAGATAAAGGATAAATAGTCTGGACTGAACCCTTGCCAAAGGTTTTGGTCCCTAAAATAACTGCACGATTCCAATCTTTCAGCGCTCCAGCCACAATTTCCGAGGCACTCGCACTTCCTGCATTAACTAATACAACCAGGGGCATATCTTCCGGTATTATAGGATTATGGTTAGATTTAAAAGTAATACTCTGATCGTCTCCTCTGCCTCGAGTCGTAACAATAGTATATCCCTTTGGTAAAAACTTATCAGCCACGTCGATAGCCACACTCAGCAATCCCCCTGCATTAAACCTTTCATCTAAAATCAAACCGTCTAATTTATCAAGCTCCATTTTTTTCAATTCTTTAACCATGTCCTTGGCTGTATTTTCCTGAAATTGCCTCAAACGAATATATCCTATTTTACTATCCTTCTCTTCCATTGTTTTAGAGGAGACACTGGCCAGCTTGATGACCCCTCGTGTTATGGTAAAATCCTTCGGCTTTTCAAACCCCTTTCGCATGACAGTAATAGTTACTTTAGTACCCCTTGGCCCTCGCATTTTTTTAGCAGCTTCATTCAAGGTTATATTTTTAGTAAAAAAACCGTCTATTTGCAAAATCCGATCTTCGGCTTGTATCCCGATTTTAAAGGCCGGGGTCCCTTCAATAGGCGAGACAACCGTTAATACTCCATCGCGAATAGTAATTTCTATACCTATCCCCTCAAATTTTCCCCGCGTATCCACCTGCATTTCTTTATACATATCAGGGGTCATAAAAGAGCTGTGTGGATCAAGTGTCTGCAACATGCCCTTAATCGCCCCATGTACTAAATCTTTTATTTCAGAATCTTCCACATAATTATTCTGGACCTTTGAAAGTATCTCACTAAAGACCTTTAACTCCTCATAAGACTCTTTCCCACAGACAATTCGATTTCCAAACCCCATAAACCCAATAATAATAAAAAATAAAATAAAAAAGGAATAGAGCCATTTTCTTTCATGCATGATTTTTTTCATTTCTTCTCCTTAAAACTACTTATATTAAAATTTACCATCATAATTATTGGAGCCAAGGGACCGGATCTATTGGGAGCCCTTGAAACCTGATTTCAAAATATAATTGGGATTCCATTACAACGCCCGTATTGCCGGCAAAACCAAATAATTGCCCCTCTTTTACCGTATCCTTTGCTTTAACTAAAAGATCTGAAAGATGAGCATAAATACTGCAATATCCTCCTCCATGATCAATAATTACTAATTTCCCATATCCACAACACCAATCAGCATATAAGACCCTGCCTTTATAGATGGAACATATTTCTCCGCCTTCAGGGACCTGAATAACAATCCCCTTATTTCGATTTAAATTCTTTTCATATGCTTTCCCTGATTTTTTTCCAAAGGAAGCACTGATAATTCCTTGGGTTGGCCAAAGAAGAGCCCCTTTTTTTGAGGAAAAATTGGAGCTAAATCTTTGATAACTTTTCCTTTCTAATTTTTTAATAATCTTTTGAATTTCATTTTGCCGTTGTACTAAACCTCGAATAGTAGTTTGGCGCTCCTTTTGTTCATTCTTCAATAAAGCCAAATACTGTTCTTTTTCTCTCTTTTTCTGTTTCCACAGTTTGCTTTCCTTTATAACCTTTTGTTTTAATTTTTTGATCTTCTGTTGAACGAGAACTATTTCTTCTTTCTTTTTCCGTATTTTTTTTATTTGATCAGATAGCCCGAAGATACTATGAGCATCATCGCCAGCTACCAATCGTATATATTTAATTTTTTGAGAAAGGTCAAGAAAGGAATCAGAACTAAAAATAATTCGCCAAACCCCGAAAGTTCCGATCTTATACCAAGCACGTAAGCGTGAGGCTAAAAGCTTTTGTTTTTGGGAGGTTAAATTCTGTAATTGGTCACTTTCATCCTCTAACTGCCTCAATTTCAGCCTATTCATATCAATCTTATCGTCATATACCTTTACTTTATATTTATACCTCTCAATATTTTGGTCAAATGTTTCAATCTTTTTAAGTATCTTTTTCTCGTCATCTCGTAATCCTTTTAATTTTCCCTTTCTCTTTATTATTAAAGAGTCAATCTTTTTAAGTTGATTTTGATTTTCTTTTATCTGCTTCTGTAGGTTGTCAACTTTACTTGCATACCCGAAGGGAACCTTAAAGACAATTAGTGCCAAAAATAATAAAATTTTATCATATCTTTTTTTTCCTGAAAAAGCAACCATTTCTCTCTATTCAATTAGGTCATAATACAGCTCATAAGCTGATAAGAAAAACAGCTCAACAGCTGTATTTATCATCTATGCTGAAATGACTGAAGGAAAAAAGATAATAACGAACCTCCTCCTCCAATGACTCCCCCCACTAACAATACTATAAAAATTTGTTTCATAGTTAAAAAATTAATTTCAGAAAAATTAAAAATTAACTGCAAACAAGGTGTAATCCTCCACCTAAGCACCTCATAAAAAACCCAAAAAAGAAAAATGGCCAAAGTCCCTCCCAGAATACCTTCTATGACGCCTTCAAAAAGAAAGGGTAATTTAATATACCAATCAGTTGCCCCTACTAAACGCATGATGGAAATTTCATCGCGTCGGTTATCAATAGTGAGATGAATTGTGCTGGCAATGATAAACAGAGAAATTATTATGAGTATTCCACCTAAAAAACACAAGGATATACGAAGGGCAATAATAAACCCTGATAATTTCTCGATCCACTCAACACCCCCTTGGACACTCTCCACTTCCGGCAAAACTTCCCATTGATGCAAAACACTTTTTAGTCTATTAATCTCTTTTGCTTCATGATTTAATTCTATTTCAAAAGAAGCAGGGAGCGGGTTATTATTCAATCCCTCTAATATAATTGCATCTTCCCCTAAAATATGATGAAATTTTTCTAAAGCTTTTTCTTTAGAAACATATTTAATCCCTAAAATCTCTTCATAATTGGTTAATTTTTGTTGGAGGGGTTCGATTCTATTCTTGGAAACACTTTCTTTAAGATACAAAACTACTCGTATATCTTTTTCTAAATCAAAGGCTTTGGTAAGATGAGAAGAAATGATAAAATAGAGACAAATAAGCAATAATGAACAGGTAATACTGGTAACAGCGATAATTGCAGAAATGCCTCCAACCGAAAGATTTTTAACTCCTTGGTGAAGGAAATAAAGAATTTGTCGAATCCTAGCAATGAGCAATTTTGCCTTCTCTTAGATAAATTGCCCTTTTTTTCATTTTTCCAACTAACCCTATATTATGGGTCGCCATCAATACCGTTGTTCCATGAAGATTGATATCATTGAAAAGTTTCATTATTTCATGGGCCCGATCAGCATCAAGATTTCCCGTTGGTTCATCTGCTAATAATAATACCGGGTCATTTACTACAGCACGAGCAATGGCAACTCTTTGTTGTTCACCCCCCGAGAGTTTCTTTGGATAGTGATCCATCCTCTTTTCCAGGCCGACTCTATTTAGAGCAGCATAAACTTTACGCTCAATTTCGGATTTAGGTTGCCCCAATACTTGTAATACATAGGCAACATTATCAAAAACAGTTTTGGTGGGAATAATTTTGAAATCTTGAAACACTACTCCAATTTTCCGCCGCAGTTGATAAATCCGGCCGGCTTTAATCTTATTTATATTTCTTCCATATACTATTATCTGTCCTGATGAAGCCCTTTCTTCTCGAAATAATAAACGCATCAAAGTAGTCTTTCCTGCACCACTTGGACCAACAAGAAATAGGAATTCTCCTTTTTCGATGCGTAAATTAATATCAATAAGAGCTCTATAGTTATCGTCAAATGTTTTATATACATGAAACATTTGAACAATAGCTGATAAAGGCTGCATCAGTAGAACCTATCCTTTTTTCCTGGCTATTACGTCCTTTACCTCTTTGACTATTACTTCCGGAGTTAACCCAAAATAGTGTAATAGATCTTCAGCGTCTCCTGAAATTCCAAAACTATCCCTAATCCCTATTCTTTTTAGAGGTGTTGGGCAAAACTCAGCTAAAATTTCCGCAACAGCGCTCCCCAATCCTCCGATTATCGAGTGCTCTTCAGCAGTTACTATGGCCCCTGTTTGTTGGGCTGCTTTAATAATAGCTTCTTGGTCAATAGGTTTTATGGTAGAAAAATTTAATACCCGAGCACCAATCCCCTCTTTTTTTAAAATCTCCATTGCCTCAAGTGCCTTGGAGACCATTATACCCGTGGCCATAATAGTAACATCTGATCCGTCTTCAATCAGAACAGCCTTTCCCTTTTGGAAGATATATTCTTCATCGTGGATTATAGGAAATTTGTGCCTGCTTAACCTCAGATAGGTTGGACCTTTATCCTGAACTAAAAATTCCATGGCTTTTTCCGTCTCAATCGCATCTGCAGGCACAATAACACTCATATTTGGTAAGACGCGCATCAGGGAGATATCCTCATTTGCTTGATGAGTAGCACTATCTTCTCCTACGGTAATACCGGAATGAGTAGCTACAATTTTAACATTCTGCTGAGAATAGCAAAGGGATTGGCGAATTTGATCCCAGGCTCTGCCTGTTGCAAAAATGGCAAAGGTATTTACAAAGGGAATTTTCCCGGTTGTTGCTAACCCTGCTGCAGTAGAAATCATATCTTGCTCGGCGATGCCCATATTAAAAAACCGCTCCGGAAATACTTTGGCAAATTGAGCAGTCCGTGTTGAGCAAGAAAGATCAGCATCTAAAACTACGATTTCAGGGATTTGCTTCCCCAATCTTACTAAAACCTCTCCATAAACGTCTCTTGTTCCAATACTTTTAGACATTTTCTAACTCCACCAAGGCTTTCTTTAACTCCTCTTTTGTGGGTGCTACTCCGTGATATTCGATTTTCCCCTCCATAAAAGAGACGCCCTTTCCTTTAATGGTGTGGGCAATTATTAAGGAAGGCACTTTTAGGGTCTTTTCGCTTTGATCAAAAGCAACCGCCAGACTTGACAAATCATGACCATTAGTTTCCAGAACGTGCCATCCAAAGGATTGCCACTTTTGTTTTAAAGGCTCTACATTCATTATAGAACACAAAGGTCCATCAATTTGCAGCTTATTGGCATCTATAATGGCGCAAAGATTATCGAGATGG
>JAUWIR010000356.1 GCA_030605265.1 Pseudomonadota bacterium
TAACGCTAATCAAGCTATGCCCGACGGCGGCATAATAAAAATACATGCTGAAAATGTAATTGTTGACCTACAGGATACTTTACCACTAACTGAAGGGAACTATGTAAAAATCTCCATAATCGATCAAGGAATGGGCATCCCAGAAAAATATCTTAAAAAAATCTTTGATCCATATTTTACCACTAAACAAGAAGGGAGTGGTTTGGGACTTGCCACCACTTTCTCAATTATTAAGAAACACAATGGCTATATTACTGTTGAATCAGAACTTGGAAAAGGCACTAACTTCTTCATTTTCCTTCCCGCCTCTGAAGAAAAGATCATCCAAAAAACAGCTAAAGATGAAAAGCCTCTGCCTGGTCAGGGGAAAATCCTTTTTATGGATGATGAAAAATTCGTAAGAAAAATGGCTAAAGATATGCTTGGGTTACTTGGATACAAGGTTGTCCTGGCCAAGGATGGTTCAGAAATGATAAATCTTTATACAAATGCTAAAGAATCCGATAACCCGTTTAAAGCGGTAATTATGGACCTAACAGTCCCGGGGGGATTAGGAGGGAAGGAAGCAATAAAAAAACTGATCCATCTGGACCCAAAGATAAAAGCTGTTGTTTCAAGTGGTTATTCAACTGACCCCATCATGGCTAACTTTCAGGACTACGGATTTAGTGGTGTTATTGTGAAACCTTATAAAATCCAAGATTTAAGCGAAGTATTACATAAGGTACTTGTAGGAAGCCTCAGTTAAGCTTATTTCCTTTTCTCATTTCTTCTATAGCCTCCGGTAAAATCTCAACAAGATCAGAGGCCATCAAGCCGAATTCCCCTTTTTTCTTAGTAACCATATCACCGGATAATCCATGCAAAAAAACACCTGATAATGAAGCTTGGGTTTTTGAAAAACCTTGAGCTAATAATCCGCCAATTATGCCGGTTAAAACATCACCGGTCCCCCCTGTGGCCATCCCGGCATTGCCGGTAGTATTAATAAAAACCTTGCCCTCCGGGTCTGCTATTAAAGAATGATACCCCTTTAAAATTACATAACAATGAAACTTTTGGGCGGTTTTTTGGACTATTGCTAAGCGATCTTTAAGTATAGAGGGCATATCAACACCGATTAATCTTGACAACTCTTTCGGGTGGGGTGTTAAGATCACCGGTTGCTTGGCCTCTTTCAGTATATCTGCAAATCCAGCCAAAACATTAATTCCATCAGCATCTATGACAATTGGTATTTCCGCCTGGCCAATCAGCCAGACCATAAGCTCCTGAACTTCCGGATGAGTAGAGATACCGGGCCCAAAAGCTATGGCGGTTTTTGAAGCAAGAGTTTCTTTTATTTTCTCTTTAGCAGCTATAGAAAAAGTATGAGCATCAGTTTCAGGAAGAGGAATGGTCATCACCTCAGTTAACTTCTCCTCCATAATGGAATTGAGGCTTTCCGGAATACCAAGAGTAATTAATCCTGTTCCAAGGCGAGCTGCTGCTTGAGAACAAAGAAAGGCGGCCCCTGTTTTGCCTAAAGAGCCGGCTATAACAAATAAATGACCAAAGGCGCCTTTATGAGAGTCCGGGGAGCGAGAAGGCCATGATTTGCCGATAGAGTCCCTCTCTAATGCTTCTACAGTAATACCAGCTTCCTGAACAACACCTTCCGGTATTCCAATGTCAACAATTTCCAGCTTTCCCATGGAAAGGCAAGAAGGGGGCAAAAGGTGAGCTAATTTTGGCAAAGCAAAGGTAACCGTCAATTTGGCCTTAATGTGGGGATCACAGGGATGAGATAAATCCGAACTCAACCCTGAAGGAATATCAACTGATACTACAGGTTTTTGAGTATTATTCACTATTTGTATAATCTCTGCGGCCAATCCCTTAACCGGAGGGGTAAAGCCGGTCCCAAATAGAGCGTCTACAAATACATCCGCTGATAAAAAAAGTCCCTTCTTATTCTGAAAATCCTCCTCGGATTGAATTTCATATATCGGAATATGAAGGTTTTGGGCGATTTGGCAATTAACCCGAGCATCCCCTTTCAAAGAATCAGCTTTAGATAATAATAAAACCTCTACTTCCATATTCTTGGTTGCTAAATATCTGGAGATAACCAAGCCGTCACCCCCATTATTCCCCTTGCCGCAAATAATAACCACCTTTTGAGATTTTAGATTTGGAAAATAATCAAGCATCTTCTCAACTACTTGACGGCCTGCGTTTTCCATTAATACCACTCCGGGAATACCTATTTTTTCAATAGTATATTTATCTAAATCCTGCATCTGTTTAGCATTGACTACTTTCATTTTTATCTCCAAAAATAGTATCCAGTTTTTTTTTCATATGTTTTAAATGAGTACCTGCCCAAAATATCTTTTTACACCTCGGGCAAATAAAAAACTGTTCTTGATAGGTAAATACATATCTGGGGACCTTATCGATAATTTCACTTTTTTTTACCCTTTGCAAAAGTGTATTACAATCCAAACACCGCTGAGTAAAAGCATCAAAAGAGCTGATATGCAATTGTTTAAAAATTTGTTTTAGTTGCTCTTCAAAATGGTTATCAAGAATAAAAACAGCCTGAAGACCTTCTTTTTGACATTCTCGAAATAAGGCTTTATCCCGGGTCAAAATAATTCTTCCCTCATGGCCGGCTTTTTTTAAAAGATCCGAATCATCTATCTTTCTATAATAAACCGTATCAAATCCGCAGATTCGAAGCCAGCGGCTGAGCCTTCCCAACATGCAGTCAGCAATAAATGTTATTCTAGATGACATCTTTTTTAAATAACTCATACCCTTGATTGATAATACCCTATCATAGATCGATCATTGCAGCAATAGTTGACTAAGGTAAGTTTAATCAATTTTTTATAAAAAAATATTGAAACAAGATATTGACAATCAAAATTTAATCTATATAATAACTCGGAATCACCATATCAATCATCTTAACTTTACTGGATGTTTGATCGCCTCAATTATTTTCTTAGCCACCAGCTGATCACTGGTGGCTTTTTATTTTACTATCCTTTTCGTGAGCATTAATGAAGGGTATCCGTATTAAAAAGGTAGGTCATCATAGCCTTGGCTATGACATTCATGAGGATGCCGAACAAGGCTAATCCCATAATCATAGCCAATGCGGCAATGAGTTTGCCAATCAATGTGGCAGGATGCATATCTCCGTAACCAACCGTAGTAATAGTTACCAAGCACCACCACATGGCTGCCGGAATACTGGTAAAATGTGTGCCGGCGATATCTCTCTCTGCATAATACACCAAAGTGCTGAAGATGGTTATTACTGAAAAAAGTGCCGTAGCATAAATTTCCAGGTCGATTTTCAAGGTGTGTACCCGCCGAACAACATCTCTATGATAATCATTTCTGATGTTTTTCGCTAATTTTAATATTCTCATAATTCTGAGTGTGCGAAGGCACCTGACAATCCTCAAAGTCCTGGCCAATTTGATATCCCTAAGGTCCATCAGGTAAAAATATGAGGGAAGGATGGCTATTAAATCAATAATGCCCCAAATACTGAATATATACCCTAATTTATCCTCGGCAATATAGATATTTATGATATATTCAACAGTAAAAAGAAAGACAACAATAATCTCAGACCAAAAGAAAAATTGACCCCACTTGTCCATCAGTGATGGTACTGATTCTAAAGTAACACAAATAACAGAAAAGAAAATCAAAAACACAATCAAGGTATTTACATAGGTATAATATTTGGACTCTTTATTTAGAAAGGCGTCTGTTAACAAACGTCGTATTTTATTATCGTCATTTCGATTGGGAACATGTTCCATAGCCTCCAGTATTGAAAGTAAACTGCTTTCCTCCTCGAATTTAATTTGGCTTTTTTTAGGCTTTATTTGAAAAGGTCCTTCTTTTGATTGAACTGATAATTGTTTACTCAAATTATGGATTGTTTCACTATGATAATGAATAACCTTTTTTTGTCTTTTATTTTCAAAAAAAAGACGTTTAACTATCTGAATTAATTCTTCTTTATTTTTTTGTTCTAAATTCTTGTCTATAAATTCCGGAATGGCCCTATTCCTTTACTTTTTATCAGCCGCATGTTAGTTAAGTTTAAAAAAATGTACGGCTAATTTTTTCATTTATGCCCCATAAATTTTTTTATAATTTATGGCCTAGACCTAGGGGAAAATACGAGTAATACAAAGTCGGTATACCCTAATCAGGATAGGTGCAAAATATATACCTGCAGGGTCACTATCTGCCTATAGTTTGTGAACTTATTGATAATATGGTACTTTTCAATTAACGTATTACCTAATGAGCTAAATAAAAAAAGGGGAAAGTCCATAAAAATAACGATCAGAAAGGATAAATTTATGCATGAGGCAACTTATAAATGATGAAGGATAAATACGAAGGATGAAGGATGAAATCTCTGAACGATAAGCTTTGAACCTCTGAATCTGTGAAACCTCTGAACCCTGAGCCTCTGAACCCTGAACCTCTTAGCTTTTTAACCAATTGAATTATTTGCCTAAAAAATTTATTATGAAAGGAAACTATGGTATAGTAATCAAATGGCTAAAGATTTAACCTCCCGATTAATAGGCCTTATTTGCAAAGCCAATAATGATTATCAAATGATAGAGCCACAGGATCGTATATTATTGGCTTTTTCAGGCGGAAAAGATAGCTTCAGTTTACTTCATCTACTTCATGAACTCATTAATATAAAGGTTTTTTTTCAACCTCCCCCGACTATTTTTCCCCTCTTTATCGATTTATCCTTTCCCTCTTCCCTGCTGCTGCAGATTCAGAATAATTATCTTGAAGAAATAAGGGAATATTCGGCAAAGCTTGGCTATTTTCTTCATATCTCCACAACAGCTATTTATGAAAAGCCATCTTTCCAATAATACCAAAAATCCCTGTTTTCTTTGTTCTCGCATGAAAAGGAAAAAATTGTATGAAATGGCCGAAAGCATGAATTGTACAAAGATTGCTTTTGCCCACCATAAAGACGATATTATTGAAACTCTTTTATTAAATATTTTTTTTTCCAGAGAAATAAGTACCATGGTGCCAAAACAAGTCACTTTTCAGGGTAAATTTCATATTATCCGTCCCTTAGCTTACATTGAGGAACATCTATTGGCACAATATACTCGACAAAAGGCCTTTCCGGTTTTCAAAAACCCCTGCCCTGAGGGCTACCGACGTAAGGCGGGACACCCAGTATATATAAGGGATTAAGCCTTTCCAACCATTATGGGCATCAGCCCTAATTATGGACAGTCTTAAAATTGAGACAATTAAATTATACTGTCCCGGCTTA
>JAUWIR010000439.1 GCA_030605265.1 Pseudomonadota bacterium
CCTTCAATTCCTGGCTTCGGCAGTACTCGGTTGCCATGGAAATGACATCTCACACGCTCCTCCTTATGATACCAAGGTTGATGTACTTGCCAATGGGCAGCATGTTGGAAGTACGGCAATAAAAAAATTTATTGAAGAATATCAACTAATCCTTCGTATTTAATAGCGCGCCCAGCAGGGTTCAAACTTGCGACTACTGATTCGTAGTCCAATGTTTTCATTATTTTAATTTTTTTAAGCTTGCTTCAATAAACTTTGGGATATCATGGGGGCCACGGCTAGAGGTCAAATTCATATCCTCGACAACTTCTTGATCAATAAATTCCGCTCCTGCATTTTTAATATCTTGAATAATGGATTTCCACCCTGTAATTTTTCGTCCTTTAAGGACTTGTGCGGTAATGAGAAGTTGTGCCGCATGGCAGATGGCAAATACAGGCTTCCCACTTTTTACAAACTCTCCGGCGAACTGCACTGCATTTTCATTAACTCTTAAACGATCCGGGGAGTACCCACCAGGAATTAAAAGGGCATCAAAATCATTCACCGATACATCTTTAATTGCTTTATCAATTTTAACCGGGGTTTGTTCTTTTTTGCCTCTAACTGTCTTATCCTTTTCTAACCCAATATGAATCAGTTCATGGCCGGCTTCTTTAAAGGCTTTTGCTGGTTCAGTATATTCTGAATCTTCAAACAAATCTGTTATAATAATGGCAACTTTACTCATATTCAGTTCTCCTTATTCTTAGTTTTTAAAGTCCACGAGGCTATTATCGGTAGGTCTCTTTCAAAAAAATGAATCTGCCATTAAATAGTCACACTTTAAAGCACTAAATTCGCGGCTATGGTATTTGCCTGGTAAATGGCTTCCACCTTTTCCTGGTTTGTAATCTTTAGGTCTTCGCTTTTTAAGTCTTGGCTCAAATCTATTGGGTCTATCAGAAAAGATGGCAGAAGCAATCAGTTTGATGGTAACCGTACACACACCCCCCTCCTCTCGTTTCCAATGAAAAGCTGGTAGCGCTTACCATTTCAACTCCCTCTCCCTTTTGGGGAGAGGGTTGGGGTGAGGGGTCAGAATGATTACGTTTGATGGGTTTCGAAAATTCCCAAATTTGTTAAATTCGAGGTGCGATAATTGTGAGTGTGAAGGTGAAAAAAGGTAAAATCACGATTATATAATGTAAATTTTAATCATTGAAAGTTCGATTATGACAATTATGCCTCAAAATAATATTGGATGATATCAATATGGTTTTTATTATATAATCGAAAAACGGACTGATAAATAACGAAAATATAATGTAATGCAGAGAGCAAAGGATTTGGTGAGGTATACCTTATGAATAATCCCTTAAAAAAACAAGTTCGCCGGCGAGATGGCAAGCTGAGGCCTTTCGAGAGTAAAAAAATCTACCAGGCGCTTTATCGAGCCTTTTTAGAAAACCTTCAAGATAAACAAGAATCTGAAAAGAAGGCACAAAATTTAACCGAAAAGGTTATTCCCTTACTTCAGCGATATGGTGAAGCCCCTACTGTTGAAGAGATTCAGGATCTTGTGGAAGAGATCCTTATTCAGGAAGGATTTGCGCAGGTCGCCAAATCTTATATCCTCTATCGCCGACATCATCAAGATATCCGGGAAATGAAGGCCTGGGTCGGAGTCCAGGATGATTTGAAACTGCCAATCAATACCCTGCAGGTCTTGCAGAAAAGATATTTGAAAAAGGATGACCAAGGGGAAATAATCGAATCTCCCTCTCAAATGTTTCGGCGGGTAGCCCGGTCAATTGCCGAAGCAGAAAAGGTATATGGTACTTCTTCCGATGTTCAACATTATGAAGAAGAATTTTATTCACTTATGGCTCATCGAGAACTCATGCCCAATTCTCCCACCCTGATGAATGCAGGCACACTAATGGGGCAATTATCCGCCTGTTTTGTCATCCCCGTAGAAGATTCCATACAAAGTATCTTTGATGCTGTAAAAAATATGGCCTTAATCCATCAAAGCGGAGGAGGAACAGGCTTTTCTTTTTCCAGGCTTCGGCCAAAAGGAGATATGGTCAAATCCACCAAAGGCATTGCCTCCGGCCCGGTCTCCTTTATGGAGATTTTTGATGTTTCTACCGGTATTGTCAAGCAGGGAGGGCGCAGGCGTGGGGCTAATATGGGTATTTTGCGGGTGGATCATCCTGATATCCGAGACTTTGTCATGGCTAAAGATAGAGAGGGAAAGTTTGCCAATTTCAATCTCTCCGTGGCCGTTACTGATGCTTATATGCAGGCAGTAGAGAAAAATCGAAATTATGCTTTAATCAATCCCCGCAGCAGCCAAGAAGTGAGGCAGGTTTCTGCGCTGGAAGTTTTTGATTTAATCACTTATATGGCCTGGAAAACCGGGGACCCGGGAATGATTTTTCTCGATACTATCAATAGATCCAATCCTTTGCCGGACCTTGGTCCTATGGAAGCAACCAACCCGTGCGGCGAATTACCCCTTCTACCTTATGAAAGCTGTAATCTTGCTTCTATCAATCTTTCCTGTTTGGTGAAAGGAGAAAAATTCGATTGGGACCGATTAACTCATCTCGTTCAACATGGAGTGCGTTTTTTAGATGATGTCATTGAGGTCAATCGGTTTCCATTACCCGAAGTCGAAGACATCACCAAAAAGAATCGAAAAATTGGCCTCGGGGGTGATGGGCTTTGCCGATTTGTTATTCCAACTGGAGATACCTTATAATTCTGATGAGGCTGTCCATTTGGCCGAACAGATCATGAAATATATCTCCGAAAAAGCATGGGATTATTCAAGAGAATTGGCCAAGCAAAGAGGGGCTTTTCCGAATTTCCATCACTCCCTCTATGCCGTGCAGGGTGGTGAACCGGTAAGAAATGCTACCACCACCACCATTGCTCCAACCGGAACTATCAGTATCATAGCCGATTGCTCCAGCGGTATTGAACCTATTTTTGCCCTCAGTTTTGTGCGTAATATTATGGATCGAACAAAACTTATAGAGGTAAATCCTGTATTTGAGTGTTTGGCTAAAGAGAGAGGATTTTATAGTCAGGAATTAATGGGCCTCATTGCCCGAGCCGGCTCGATTCAAAAAATCAAAGACATCCCTGAAAAGATTCGTAAAGTTTTTGTCACTGCCTTTGATGTATCTCCCCTTTGGCATCTTAAGATCCAGGCGGCTTTTCAAAAATACACTGATAACTCAGTGTCTAAAACTATCAATCTGCCTGCAGAGGCTACTGTAGAAGAGGTAAGAAATATTTACCTGGAGGCTCATCGACTGGGGTGCAAGGGGATTACCGTATATCGGTATGGCTCTAAATCAGAACAGGTCCTTTCTTTACCTGGACAGAAAAAAGAAGGATCAGAGGAGGACTCCCTATATACCAGTGCGGATGCAGAATATGCCGGCGGTTGCCTTACGCCGGGGTGTAATATTTAGGATATAATTTGCCTGCGGCCCTATCATGAATGCCCACATCTATTTGTGGAACCAGGAAAATTAGAAGAGGTGGCCAGTCTTGCAGCTGAATGGTTTACCCGGCGCTTTTGCTGATATTTGGCCATTGGCACTATTATTTTTTCCATTAGGCAACAAACAATTATTCAATTATTATAACCCGGTTTAGTCCAAATCTAAATCAAAGAATAAAAAACATTTTCAAAAATTATGTGATTTACCACAGTTAAAATGGTAAAATGTTTTTGCTAAATACAAAAAATGCTCAAAGGTGCAGAAAAAATGCGGATTCAGATAGTGTAAGGGATTGAAGGATGAGGTAAATTTTTATGAGCATATCAAAAGCAATAACTGAGCAAGTAACGAAAATCCCTATCTCAAATATTATTTTAGATGAACAAATCTATCCGAGGGATAGGATCGACCCAAAACGTGTTGGTATATTCGCAGAAAACATAAGGGACGATTTTCAATTTGACCCAATTGAAGTCCAACCTCACCCCGAGCAAATGGGGAAATATCGCATTCTGGATGGCGCTCACAGGTGGAGCGCTTATAAGGCAACCGGGATGACTGAGCTTCAGGTAATTATCAGGGAACTTGATGGGCTTGATCCTCTCCTTTATGCTGCCAAAAAAGCCATAGGCCCAAGACAACTTTGTGAAGATGAGGCAAGAGGTGTTGCCAGACGTGTTTTTGCCAATAATTCTAAATTAACCTCTTCTGAGATTGGAAGTGCCCTCGGGCGCTCAAGAAGAACTGTAGATGCTTATATTGCTGATCTTCGAGCAGCAGTACAGATGGACCTTGACCTTAAGATATTTTGCATGATGCGCCTTGGAATTCCACAAGAAAGGATCGCCAAAAGGTTGGGTATGCCTCAAAGGACTATATCAGATCATC